>ONIF01000019.1:0-6016 GCA_900317795.1 uncultured Eubacteriales bacterium
GACAAGCATTTGAAAAGGGCGGGACTTGATTATTGGAATTATTTGGATTTGACGTATTATGAAAATCTGGAAGATTTTTTTGAAAAGACAAAAGGCGGCACATATTATTATTTTTCCAAAAAGGCAAATCACAATTACACGGAGATAGAATATCCCGATAAATGCTATATTGTTTTCGGCAAAGAAACAAAGGGCTTGCCCGAAAAGCTGTTGTATGACAATGCAGAGTTTACCGTAAGGATACCGATGCTTGAGGGTGCAAGATGTTTAAATTTGTCAAGTGCAGCGGCAGTAGGGGTTTATGAAGTGTTAAGGCAGTGGGATTTTCCCGA
The DNA here is from genome assembly GCA_900317795.1 of uncultured Eubacteriales bacterium. Classification (GTDB taxonomy): domain Bacteria; phylum Bacillota; class Clostridia; order Oscillospirales; family Acutalibacteraceae; genus UBA1213. The sequence continues at coordinate 333 of ONIF01000019.1, forward strand.
ATTGACGAATAACGGCAGGCTGAAAGAATATGACTGGGAGATGAGGAATGCAGAATGAGGAGTGAGGAATTTCTTGATAAATATAAGAAGTTGGAAGAAGCTCTTAATTTAAAATACGGCTTTGATGAAAAGACGTTTGGAAGTCCCGTTGTAAAGTTCATAAACGACAGAGAGGGGAAAAATTACAGAGAAAAGCTGGATTTATGCAGGGAGATAAGAAATTTTCTTTCACATCATTCGGACATAGAGGGAGAGCCTGTCATAGAGCCGTCGGAAAGTATCATCAAATTTCTTGATGAGGTGATAGATTTTGTAGAAAGACCGCCGCTTGCAGTAGGATTTTGCACGCTGTATGAAAACGTACTGAAAACAACGCCCTCTCAGAAAGCACAAACAGTTATGAAGAAAATGCAGAGAATGGGCTTTTCACATATACCTGTGGTATCTGAGGGGGAGTTTATAGGAGTATTTAGTGTAAGCACGGTTTTCAGCTATGCATTGAAATACGGCATAAATGAAGAACTGACAATAGGGGATTTTGCGGAATTTCTGCCGCCCGACAAGCATGAAAATGAGCGTTTCAAGTTTATGCATAAAGATGTAAGCTTGTTTGAAGTGAGGACGGAATTTGAGAAAAAGCCGTTCAGAAGTAAAAAATTGGCTGTAATATTTTTGACGGAAAACGGCACACCGAACAGTAAAGTGATAGGCTTGCTGACCCCATGGGACGTTATCAATGCATAATTTTTAGGCTTGGCAGAATATTTTGATTGCGTCGGAAACAAATTGAGCTGCATTTTTGCCGTGTTTGTCGATGTTATTTTTGAAACGTTCGTCAAGAATATACATTTGTCCCAAGCCTGCAAGGATTTCATTTGTACAGGTGTAGAAATTGTCTGTAATGAAATTTTGGAGTTTTTGAACGAGGGTTTGCACTTCTTTGCAAGACGGTGAAAAACCCTTTTTCATGCAGTCTGCAAATTCGCTGAAAATGTTGTCAAAATCGGCAAAGGTGTCGTTGGGGATATTTTTGGATTGAAATTCCTTGTAAGCGGAGGTATTTCCCCAACGGGATTGTACTTCATGTTTGAATTGATTAACGGCATTTTCAAATTTTGAGTTGTCGAAAGTATTTTTCATATTGATTTCTCCTTTGTTTTCAAGAGTTTCGAGGGCAGAAATGATTTTTTCAAGCCTTTGTTTTTTGAGGGTGAGAAGGTGTTTTTGTTTTTTGACAGCTTCATGTTTATTGTAGTCGGGGGAGGAAAGTATGTCGGAAATAGTTTTGAGTGAGAAGTCAAGTTCACGGTAAAATAAAATTTCCTGCATACGTTCAAGGGAATTTTCGTCATAGAATCTGTAATTGTTGTTTTTGTCGGTGAAAGAGGGCTTTAATAAGCCGATTTTATCGTAATAATGCAGAGTTCTGACAGTAACGCCCGTTAATTCGGCAAAGTCTTTGATAAGCATTTTCAAAATTCTCACCTCTTGAAATAAGTATAAGCTATGACGTAAGGTCAGTGTCAATAGGTTTTATAAAAAAACTCCGAAAAGTTTTTTAAGCTTTTCGGAGTTTGTATTTTTTTAATTGAATATAGAAGAAACGGGCTTGTCCTCATAAATTCTCTCGATAGCCTCCGCAAAAACAGGAGCAACAGGGAGAGTAGTGAATTTATCAAGTTTTTTCTCCTCGGGCAGATTGATTGTATCGAGAAGAACGACTTCTTTCATCACGCTGTCTTTAATTCTCTGAATAGCGGGACCCGAGAGAACGGCATGGGTAGCACCTGCATAAACTTCGGTAGCACCGCCTCTTTCAATAACAGCCTGAGCGGCATTGCAGAGAGTACCTGCTGTATCTATCATGTCATCAACGAGAATAACTTTTTTACCCTTTACTTCACCGATAATGCTCATAACCTCGCACTCATTAGGTCTGGGGCGACGTTTGTCGATGATGGCGATGGAACAGCCGAGCCTTGCGGCAAAGTTTCTTGCTCTTGTAACGGAGCCGAGGTCGGGTGATACAACTACATATTCTTCGGGTTTACCGTTGATTTTTTCTTTAAAGTAGTTGGCGAGAATAGGTGCACCAACGAGGTGGTCAACGGGGATATTGAAAAATCCCTGAATCTGAGCAGCGTGGAGATCCATAGTAAGTACACGGTCAGCACCTGCGGTTGTAATAAGGTCAGCAACGAGCTTGGCAGAGATAGGATCTCTTGCTTTCGCCTTTCTGTCCTGGCGTGCATAGCCAAAGTAAGGAATAACAGCGGTAATTCTGGCAGCGGACGCACGTTTCATAGCGTCTATCATGATAAGCAGTTCCATGATATTGTCATTGACAGGAGTGCTTGTGGATTGTACGATAAAGCATTCCGAGCCTCTGACCGATTCGTGAAGTGAAACAGCTACTTCACCGTCACTGAAATGAGTGACTTCCGACTTGCCGACAGGCAATTCCAATATGTTGGCGATCTGTTCAGCGACAGGTCTGTTGGAATTGCAGGTAAAGATTTTAATATCCTTGCCGTGAAAATTCATTTTAAAACTCCCCCAATTTTTATTTTTAGGCAAACTTTATAAATAATATTTTAATACCAATTCGACAAAAAATCAAGTTTTTATACATTTAACTTGAATAATTGTGTCTTATGCAAAAAAAAGGCAGTTATTTTAAAAAATATGATTGATTATGCACAATGATTTTTACAGATTTTTACTTTTAAGGCATAAGTTTCCTGCATGAGTGTTGTCGGAGATGTTGCAGTTTTCGATAAAAGCGGAAGGACCGATAAAGCAGAAAGAGCCTATTTTTGTATTTCCGAGAATGACGCTGGAGGGGAGGATAGTGGTATTGGGTTCTATTTGGACATCAGTACCGATAATAACACCGTCTGTGCAGGGGATATTCACACCGTTTTTCAAATGTTTTTGAAGAATTCTTTTTCTTGCTATTTCGTTAAGCTGTGAAAGCTGTAAGCAGTCGTTTGCACCCAGAACGGAGTCGGCATTTTTTGCTTTATATGCAAGAACATTTTTGCCTGTTTTCTTTATTTCAAATATGGTGTCTGTAATATAATATTCGCCTGTTTTGGCACTTTTCTTTATCTTTGAAAGAGCTTCTATAAGGGAGTTCACCTCAAACCAATACACACCCGAATTGACTTCTTTTATTTTTCTTATTTCGTTATCAGCCTCTTTTTCCTCGACGATAGCTTTCAGCATATCACCGTTTTCACGGATAATTCTGCCATAGCCTGTGGGATTTTCGATTTCTGCCGATACAACGGTACAGCCGTTGCAGTTGTGGAGAGCAAAAGCCTCTTTTATGGTGTCGGCATTGATAAAGGGAGCGTCACCGTTGAGGACAAGAAGATTACTTCCCTTGTGTCTTTCAAGAAAGTCCCTTGCCTGCATAACGGCATGACCTGTGCCAAGCCTTTCGGATTGGAAAACCTTTTCCGTTTCAAAGGGGAGAGTATCGAGATAATTTTCCAAAAATTCATGTTTGCTTCCCGTAACAACGCATATATCATTGATACCGGCTTCCCTTACGGAATCGATTACCCATTTTATCATGGGTTTGAATATAACTTCTGCCAATGCTTTGGGGAGTTTGGAATTCATTCTTTTACCCTCACCACCGGCAAGAATGATGGCACTTGTGTTTGTATTCATGAAAATACCTCCGTCTTTAAAGATGTATTTATTAGTAAACGACAAAATAAATTGCCCTATGTCATTCCGAGCGAAGCGAGGAATCTTTGAAAGATTCTTGGTCACTTCGTTCCTCAGAATGGCAAAAGGAAATTTTCAGTGACGTTTACTATATATTAGCACATTATTCGAAAAAAAACAAATGTTTCGTTTAAATATTTTCATAAAAAAGTATAATTCCGAGATTGACATAGTCGATAAGTTGATTGGCAGAAACTTTTTGGTTGTGCAGGGGATTTTGACTTTCATAGAGTGAGATAAATCTGTCACCGCAGAGTTTTTGTTTTACACTGTGGTTCATGCAGTCAAACTGTACGAAAGTACGACAGTCCATATCATCTATTATTTTTTCGATATTTTGGACAGGCATAAGTTCAAAATCAATGTTTTTATCGAAGTACGAACAGCCGTAAAGGATTACAAAAATGGGTTTATTGTTTCTTGACGAGGTTATAATAAACAGATTTCCCTCTTTATCTCTGAACAGACTGCTGTATTTGATATTCAGAGAATTTTCGGCTTTTATAATGCACTGCGGAAGTTTTATCAGTGTATTTGTCATATAAAGTCCCTCCTTTTACACTTGGCTTTAATAGTATAGTATATATTTGTCATTTTTTCATTAAACTTGCAGTTTAATAAAAAAGACCGAACTCCCAGTAGAGTTCAGTCTTTTCAAATGCCGGTAACCGGACTTGAACCGGTACGGATGTTACTCCGAGGGATTTTAAGTCCCTTGCGTCTGCCTATTTCGCCATACCGGCAAGTGCAATAGTTATTATACCATATTTATTCAAAAAGTCAAGAACTATAAAAAATTTTTTTAAATTTTATAGCATTTTTTATGTTGTGTGTATTTTTAAAATGTGATTGACAAATTATTTTGTGTGATTTATAATAAATAAAAAGATTTATGGGAGGTTTTTTTATATGAAAATCAAAAAGCCGGTTTCAATGAACGTATCGGCAAGGGAATATGAAAATCAACCCGATGGCTGCACAATAACGAAAATTTCCAATACCGCCTCCGCTGAGGGAGAAATTGACGGACTTTTGAAAGGCGGAAACCGCAATACAAGTTACAGCTATCAAATGGCTGAAAGAGGCGATGATATATATATTGCTGCTTGCAGGAACGTTTTGGAGGGGCTTGTTGAATCGTCTTTGTATGTACTGAGTGCAGACGAAGTAAAAGCTGTCACTAATTTGCTGACAAACGGTGATGTTCCGACAGACAGTGATGCAGACGGTTCATATATCATCAAGTACAGCAAGAAAACAGGCGAATTTGCAAAGCTGTACACACTGCCTTCGAGAGTAAGGACTACTATGGCTGTGGCTTACGGTGAAAATGTTTATTTCTCAACATCTTCTGTGGGTGGTTTTGAAGAAAATCGTATTTACAGATGTGATAAAAACGATAAGATAGAAGAAGTTGCGTCTTTCGGTGCATTCAGCGGGGCTTCAAATTGCGTGTATGACGGAAAGTTGTTTATTGCGGGACTTGACGAATTGGATGTTGACGGAGGAAATGTTGTTACACCGATAGCTGTTTTCGGTATGGATAAAGATGATGACACGAAATTTGGCAAGGTTGCAGACGGCAGTGATTTTGGTGATTATGCATCTTACGATTCATTAACGGGAGATTTGTGCCTTGCACCATCTACGGCACTGGCAAGTTATAACGGATACATATATATAACGTTGCCCGCAGTTGACGGCTTCAATATATTTAGAGGACATTCAGCCGCTGACGGTGAAAAAGCAAACCAATACGGTTGGTATTGGGAGAGAGTGACAGGCGTTGAAGATAAAGCATTGTACAATTCAATGTATGCGTCAATGTTTGTATTCAAAAATGAACTCTATGTTTATGACAGTGACCGTGTGGCAGATGGTATTTTAGATGCCTGCAACGGTGGGGCAGAGGAACTTTTTGACAGAGATGATATGTCCTCAAG
>ONIF01000019.1:6034-10145 GCA_900317795.1 uncultured Eubacteriales bacterium
TCTGGAAACTTTGTATAATAATTTGAATAATCCGCAGCACCTCTGGAAGTTGAATAACAGTACAGGCAAGTTGGAGGAATGCGAGGGCTTGAACATATTCCTTGAGGGAACTTGCAACGAATATATATGGTCCGCAGCAGAATATGACGGTGAATTATATCTGGCAACAATGGACGCAGCAACAGCTTACAGTTATCTTACGGGCAGTGGTCTTAAATCTATGACACCCGAAGATATGCAGAAACAGCTGGAATATCTTAAACAGCTTAAAGATGCATTGAGTGCAGAGAATATCAATGAAATAGGCAGGGCTTTGTCAAATAAGATAAATGTTCTTATCGGTGAAACCAATGAGCTTATCAATTACATTCAGGAAGAAAAGATAATAGATGACGGAATGATAGAGCAATTCCAAAATAAATATAATGAAATAATGGAAATGCTTCAGGATACCGCTCAGAAGATAGCAGGGGAATTTGACGAAGAAACCGTTCAGACAATAGCAAATTATTTCCAAACACAAGTAAATGATATAATGTCAAACGGAGATGAGTTTGAGAGAGGACTTACGGAGATAATAGGCACTGAAAAAGCCGAACAGATTAAGAATGCTGTTTCCGAGTTTATTGAAGATTTAAAGGAAAGCGGTGACCTTGAAAAATTGTCATATCAGCTGCAGAATGCGGCTTCATATTATGAGATTATGTCGAAATATGCCGAACTTTCCACAAAAATCGCAGAAAAAACCGAGCCTATGCTTGAAGAAGCTGTAACAGGCATTGATAAAGAGGAAGCTGCCAATATTGCAAAAGTTTATATGAGTTACAAAGTTTTGGAAGCTTTGGGAGTTTATTCATCGGATTATGAAAGCGACGAGGAAAAGATAGATCCCGTTGAGAGATTTGGTGAGGAAAGGGCTGCATTGATAGAGGAGAAAATACCCGAGCTTATCAGCCTTGACAATGATCCCGAATATAACGAGCTTTTCAGAGAGTTCTGGGAAAGTGAAGATGATGACGGCACTTTGTCTGCAAAGCTTGAAGCAAGAGCAGAGGAGCTTGAAAAAATCAGGGAAGAAATATTCAATGAACTTACAGAAGGACTTGACGAAGATGAAAGCATGGAATTGGAAAATTATGTATATTCACGTGTGAACTTTGAATCTTCGGCAGATGGTGAAGAAACGTATCTGAATAATGTGCTTGGAGAAGAAAAGGCTGATGAAATACGTCAGGAAATCGTAAATATTGCAAATGAACTGAAAAATGACGAGGAGTTCATGGCGGTTATAGAAGAAATCAAGGACATGGAAAGCACTGTATCAATGAATTATGAGGATCTTGACATTCAGCAGACAATCAACAATATTGCATTGGAGTTCAATAATAAGTTCTATGATGTAGTTTCCGACGTTGACGAAGAAACGGCTGAAAAAGCATTGCAGTATGTTGCAGAGCAGTTTACAGCGGTTGCGTCAAAGTATTCGGATTTTGATATATCAGACGTGATAGGCAAAGGCAAAACTACAAAAATATCAATGATGCTTGCAAAGGTAATGATGAAACTCAACAATGATACAGAATTGCAGGAAATGGTTGCACAGATTCAGAACATGGTAGAAAATCCGCCTCAGGAGCTTCTTGATAAGATGAGGGAGATATACGGCAGTATTGATTGGGACGGCTTGAATATGTACAGATACATTTCGGTTATGTCTGAATTGAATAATGCAGGTTTTGATATTATAAAGACATCAGACGGTGTGACATTTGAGTATGTAACAGATGACGGCTTTGGTGATAGATATAATTACGGAGTTCCGTCAATGCTTTCGACAGAGGAAGGACTTTATATAGGCACGGCTAACCCGTTCTATGGCAGTCAGTTGTGGCTTTTGAAGAATACTTCTTCAAGTTCTGGCAATAAGAATAATGATACTCCCAAAGGAGATACCCCTCAGAACAGCAATACCAATAATGGCAATGACAGCAACAACGGAAACGATGGCAATAATAACGGCAGTAACAATAATAACAGTTCTTCACCCGCAACAGGCGATAACAGCGGTGCAGTTACTGCAGCGGCAGCATTGCTTGCACTTTCATCAGCAGCAATATTTGCTTTGAAAAAGAGAAAGTCCGAATAATTGAATTAAAAAAATCCATATTAAAAGAGCCAGCCGAGAAAATTTCGGTTGGCTCTTAATTTGTTTCAAGTTATATCAGTTTGCAGTAAGAGTGAAGTATTTTTTTACAATAGTTCCGCTTGTGTCCTTAACTTTTACGCATACATCATAATTAACTGCTTTTGTGGGCTTGATTGCAACAGACGCATTTTCTGCAAAATCCTGTTTTGTAGTCCATTTTGTATCGGAAGCTCTCTTGTAGAATACAGCATAGGTATAACCGCCCTCACCGCCTGCGGCACTTGCATTTACAGTAACTTCATCGCCAAGCTTAAATGTTTCCGATGAAAGAGCAGATGTATTGGAAAGCGGTGCTTTAACATCTACGGTAAAGAACTTTTTAACGATAGTGCCCGACTTATCCTTTACTTTGATACATACATCATAAGTGGTTGCTTTTGCAGGCTTAATATCAACGGTTGTATTAGCCTTGAAATCCTGTTTTGTAGTCCACTTTGTATCGGAAGTCTTTTTGTAAAGCATTGCGTATGTGTAACCGCCCATACCGTCGGCAGCCGCACCCGTCAGTTTAACGGTATTTCCGAGAACGATGCTTTCGGCAGAGATGGTTGAATTATTTTTAAGTTTGTCGTTTACAACGACGTTGAAGTATTCAACGGCAACAGTGCCGTCTTTATCCTTTGCTTTCACGCATATCTGATAGTCGCCATAGCTTTTCGGAGTAGCCTTTGCAGAGGTGTTTGCGGAGTAGTCGGCTATTTGAGTCCAGTTTTTCTGAGTGAATTTCTTGTAGAGATATGCATACTGATAGTTGCTCTTACCGCCCTCGGCACTGCCTGTAATTGTAACACTGTTTCCGAGAACGATAGTGTCTGCACTGATTGATGAAGTGTTTGTAAGCATATCGGCAACTGTCAGAGAAAGCGTTTTTTCGGAGGTGGTCTTTTCGTCTTTTGCAGTCACACGGATATTGTAAGTGCCCTTTTCGGCAGGCTTGAATGTAACAGCCGCATTGTCGGAGAAGTCTGAAAGAACTGTCCAGTTTTCGCCCGAGGAAAGTTTATATTCATACTTGTAGGTCTTGTCACCGAAACCGCCTGTTGATTTGCCGTTAATGACAGCGGTTTCACCGAGAGTGATGACATCAGCGGAAACGGTTGAAGTATTGGCAAGAACAGCCTTTGCTTTTACATTGAAGTTCTTTTCGGAGATATTTCCTGCTTCGTCTTTAACCTTTACATTGATGATATAGTCAGAGGAAGTTGAGGGTTTAACGGTGACGGTACTGTTGGAGGAGTAATTTTGTTTTACAACCCACTTTGTATCGGCAGGCTTTTTGTATGAAACTGCATAGGTGTAGTTACCCATACCGCCTACTGCATCTGCATTGACGGTGAATACTTCACCGACTGTAACAGTGTTGCTTTCAATAGAGGAGATGTTGCGGAGTTCATCACATACAAGTACGGAAGTATATTCTTTTGCAACAGTGCCGTTTTGGTCTTTGACTTTTGTGCAGATAAGAATATTTCCTGCTTTATCGGGTGTGATTTCAAAGGAAGTCTTGTTCCCGAAGCCTGAAACAGTTGTCCAAGATGAAGCATCGGCAGGTTTTGTATAGCAAGCGTATGTGTAATCACTCATACCGCCTGCGGCTGAAACGTCAACAGTAACTTTATTGCCAAGCATGATTTTTTCTGCACTAATAGTTGTAGTGTTTGCAAGAGTATCTGTAACAGATACGTTCAAAGTCTTGCTTGCAGTTGTGCCACTTGAATCCTTTGCAGTCACACGGATATTGTAAGTGCCTGCGGTTTCGGGCTTGAATACGGTTGAATTTGCCGTAGAGTAGTCAGAAATAGCTGTCCAAGCACTTGCGGAAGAAAGTTTGTATTCATACTTGTAAGTTGTACCGCCAAGACCGCCTGTTGACTTGCCGTTTACGGTAACGGCATTTCCGAGAGT
>ONIF01000019.1:10166-24144 GCA_900317795.1 uncultured Eubacteriales bacterium
AATTGGCAAGTTTTGCATTTACTTTTACAGTGAAGATTTTTTCTGCTGTAAAGCCGTCTTTGTCTGTAACGGTTGTCTTTATTTCATAAGTGCCTGCTGTTGCCGTTGTGAAATTGGCAGTTGCGGTTGTGCCTTTTGCAAGGAGAGAAGTCCAGTTTGCAGCACCCGAAAGCCTGTAATCAACGGCATATTTGTAAGTGCCTGTACCGTCAAGTGCTTTTACTGTAACGGTTGATGAGCCGTTTACAAGGATATTGTCAGAGGATATTTCTGATACGTTCGACAATGCAGGATTGACTGTTACAAGACAGGAAGCGGTTTTTCCGTTCACGGTAGCGGCAGTAATTTTAACCGTACCTGCGGCAACGGCTGTAACAGTACCGTCAGCGGCAACTTTTGCGACTTTTGCATTTTCGCTTGCAAACGTGACGGTCTTGTCAAAAGTTGTATCGGTCTTTACTGTGGGAACAAGTTTGAACGTTCTGCCGACAGCGGTTGTGACAGATGTTTTGTTGAGTGTTATCTCATCGGAAAGACGGTGGAACGTATAGCCGTGATAGTTGGCATAATTTTCGGTATAAGAACCTGCATAGCCCTCTATGGTGAAATCTTCACCGATATTCTCAAAGTTACTGTCATACATATAGGTGACATTTGCGGGAACTTCAAGAACTTTCAAAGCTGTACAGCCGTAGAGGTTGGCATTGAAGTCACTTATATTATTATTTATAACAATTTTTGTCAGTTTTGCACAGTTCATGAATGCATTTTGACTGACGGATTTAACGCTTGACGGAATGACAAATTCACCGCTTGTACCGTCAAATACATGATAAAGTTCGGTTTTTTCTTTGTTATAGACAGCACCGTTTTCTATGGTGTAGTTATTGTTATTGGGGAAATAGATATTTTCAAGAGCATAGCTGTCGTTGAATATATCAAGGTTGAGTGTGTCCGTATAGCTTGCCGAGAAATTGATAGTGGTGAGTTTGGAACAGTTTTTGAAAGCACCGTCCCAGCAGGAAGTAACGAATTTGGGAACATTCAGCACACCCTCATAAGCAGGCGGTACAAATACAACTGCGTCACTGTTATAAACAACACCGTTGATTGATTTGTAGTTGACATTGTTTTCATCAACATTGACGGTTTTGAGATTGGGGCATATATTGAAATGTGAATTGTAATACCACCACCAGCTGAAATCGAAGTCTGCACCGATATTGAGAGTTGTAAGGGCGTTGCAGTTAATGAAAGCATTATCTCTAATACGGTCATGGTTATAGATGGTTTCGGGTACGGTAAAGGCAGTCACTGCTTTTGGAACACAAACAAGCCAGTCATTGTCGCCTTTTACAACCAAAGCACCATTTACCGACTTATATTTTTCATTATCCTGTGCAACGGTGAATTTTGTCAGAGCCGTGCAGTTGTCGAAAGAATCTTCATATATCTCATTTACTGATGCAGGGAGATTTACCTGTGTGACCTTTTTGCAGTTATAGAAAGCCCCGTAAATCGTTTCGACACCTTCGGGAACAGTTACAGCCCCGCTTTTTGCATTCGGGACATAGTGCATTTCGGTCATATCTTTATTATAAAGAATACCATTGACCGTACAGTAATCCAATTCGCTGTCCTGTGCTATGGTAATTGATGTGAGTGAATCAAGTGTAGTGAGGTTGTCAAAATACATAAGCCATTGCACGGATTGGGGAATATTGAGAGATGTTATTTTAGTGGAATTTGTGAAAGCCGACCAGTGAAGTTCACGGACTGTATCGGGAATGGTATAAGCCCCCGTCTTTGCAGGAGGACAGCAATACAGAAGATACGGGTATCTGTTGCCGTCATTATCCGTATCAGTTCCGAAAAGTACACCGTCTTTTGATATATACCATTCATTTTCGGCAGGTACATTGATTTTTGTAAGAGATGACATGGTTGTGAAATTCTCGGCTGTAAAACCGTAGAGTGACTTGCTGAAAGTCAGGGAAGTTATCTTTGTACAGTCACGCAGTGCATCACCGTTGATATATTCTACACCCTCGGGAATAACCAAAGCACCTGCTTTTCCTCTGGGACAGTATATCATTTCCGTACCCTCTTTGTTATAGACGATACCGTCTATGGATTTGTAATTCGGGTGATTTTCGGCAACGGTGATAGTTTCCAGATTTTCACTGCTGTCAAAGAGATAATGGAAATCAAATTGTCCCATGCTTGCGGGAATGGTGACGGATTTCAGATTTTTATTTTCTCCGAAAATATTCTTATTGAAAGATACAGTGCCCTCGGGAATGACAACAGTTTCATTTTGTGCAATTTTGCCTTTGTAATTATAAAGGACATTTCCGAAATAAACGGCACCGTTGGGCTTTTCGGCATACCATTTTGACGTTTCAAAAACATAGTAGTCAAAAGTGATATGGTTTTCGGGAATATTATGGAAATTCACAAGGCTCGAACAGCCTGCAAACGCATTATCTCCTATATGTTCGAGAGCCGAACCGAAATATACATCTGTGAGGGAAGTGCAGTTTTTAAATGCCTCCCAGTTGATGTTGCGGACACCCGAGCCTATTGTAACAGTTTTAAGGCTTGTGCAGTCCGCAAAAGCCTTGTTGTATATTTCCTGTATATTGTCGGGGATAACGATATTTTCAAGGCTGATACAGCCGCCAAGAAATCCGTCGGGAATTACGGTCATTTTGGAATTAAAAGTAAAGCTTTTCAAATGATAGTTTCCGTAGAAAGTCCAGCCGTTTGTTTCCTCGACGCTTTCGGGCAGAGTGAAACTTTCCATAGCGGTATATTGGAATGACTGTCCGATATATCTCAGTTTTGTATTTGCACCGAAATTGACTTTTTTCAAGTTACGGCAGTAGTTGAAAGCATAATTTCCTATACTCTCGATATTGTCGGGAATGGTGATTTCTTCAAGAGAATTACAGTCTTGGAACATACAGTCGGCAATGCGTGTCATTTTTGGTGACAGGGTGACGGAAGAAAGACTTCTGTCATGCTGGAACTGATAAGTGCCTGCTTCTTCAAGGGTGGAGGGCAGATTGATTTCTTTGAGCATATAGCAGAACTCAAATACAGCATCTTCGAGGACTTTCAAGCCCTCGGGGAGAGTAACTGTCTGCAGTTTTTCGCAATACTGGAAAGCTCTTTCATTGATTCTGACAACGCCCGAAGGAATAACAACGGACTGTAAAGATTGTCTGCTGTTTTCAAAAGCGAAGCGACCTATAACAGTGACCTGTTTGCCGTCAATTTGTGAAGGGATAGTGACATTTTTTTCTGTACCGTTGTAACGGGTGATAGTCACGGTGTCGTCTTCATTGATTTCATATTCATAATCACCGTATTCTTCGGCATTTACGGTAATGCTTGTGCCGACAAGCTGACTGACGGGAGCAGTCATGCCCGTACCGGCAGCCATTGAAATAATCATAGCAGCGGCAATCACCCTGCACATGATTTTTGATGATTTCTTCATTCGGTATTACCTCCGTTAAAATAAATTTGACAATATTATAACATGAAAATAAATAATTTTCAATATATTTAATAAAAAAATCGGGTATATCCTAAAAAAAGGATACCCGATTTAGCAATTTATGGTCTTCTGAGGAATATAATGCTGAGTGCGGCAACTATCATAAAGAATACAGCCGCAACGATTATTCCGACTATGTTGTTTTCACTTTGTTCGGAGATAGCAGACCAGTTTACAGAATCTTCTGCATAATCCGAATTTTCGGCACGCTGAGCACTTTCTGTCGAGGCAGTCTGAGATGTGTCGTCTTTGGTGGAAGATTTTTCATTAAAAACATTTAAAGTGTTTTTGGAAGAAGTTTCGGAGGAATTGATTTTGCTGAATTCATCTTCAAGCCTGTCGGGAGAGGGACTGGAAACTTTAGTACCGCTGTTTTCCTCTTTTGAGAGGGCGGACTGTTCACGTTCAAAGCGTAATTTCATACTGTCATATTCGTTTTGGAGAGAGTTATAATTTTTTTGTTTTTCATCTCTCGTTTTTTTAAGAGCGGAAACCTTAGTTTCTGTTTCGGAGGCTGATTTTTCGAGAGAGGCTATCTGAGATTTTTTTTCGGATATTTCGGATTCATTTTTACTTTTGTTGTCAACGGATTGATTATAGTCTTTTTCATATTGGGCGGTATCGGACCGAGCGGTTTCAAGTTCGGAATTTGCTTTTTCGAGGGAGGGTTTGATTTTGTTGTATTCTTTGGTAACTTTGTTGTAATATTCCATAAAGCGGGTTTCGTATTCATCGACGGTCATGGAATTTTCGGCTTCCCAGAAAAAAGTTTGGACTTGTTCTATGGAGTATGAACCGCCTTTTGCAACGGCAAAGCCTGTTGTAAAATATTCGGCATTTACGATATTGATATAGTGTCCGATTTTTTCAAAGTCGGAATTTCCCGACAGATAAGCATTTTTTTCATCGTCATACCATGCAGGGAAAGGGTCATTATAGCCCCATGCGATATTTTCGCCTATTTCAAATTGTTCCGAATGGTTTGTATTGATAAGGGAGTAATTTGCATTTGCCTGAGCGGCTGCCATTAAGTAGTCTGTCACCTTGAGAATGCCGAGAGGTTTGTTTGTCTGAGGGTCGGTATTTTCAGCGGTTCTCAGTTCATTGCATTTTCTGATGAAGTCAAAAGAGCTTTTCATATTATCGAGGTTGGTTGCATCATTTTCATCACCTTGATGAGTATATGAAACATATTTGCTGTTTTGGAGGGCATCAAGTGCGTCATCAGCTCCGACATATTCAAAAAATCCAAATGAGCCTTTGTTATATTCGACAAGGGATTCATCAGCTTTGCTTTTCCACTCGGTATAGTTTTGTTCTTTTTCGGGAATGGTTTTTAACGAGTTTTGCCATTTGGAGTAATTGGCAATTATCTCTGTATCAAAATTTTTGTTTTCGAGTTCGGAAAGCAATTTTTTTTCTTGGGATATTTGATTGTCAATCGTTTCTTTTTCGGACAGTGCGTTTTTATAGTTTGTTTCGGCACTTTCAAAGTCGTTTTTGGCAGACTGCAATTTTTCTTTTGTTTGATTAAGTGCGGTTTCATCTATGCCCGATACAGTTATACCGAGTGATAATATAATTAAAAATGTGGTTGCAATCAAAAAAATCTTTTTTGCAGTATTGTTCATACTATACATTTCACACCTTTTATATTTTAAAGTAAGATAATATTATATACTATATTGTTAAGGTTGTCAATTATTCAAATGAACAAAAAATGATTGACGGCATGAAGTTTTTTATAAATGGTATTGTGAAATTCGATAACGGATTTAGAATATATGTTCAATAAATTTTGAAAAAAATGGGATATGTGTTGTTGCAGTTGCTTTAAAAGAATTATAAAAAATCTATAAAAAATACTTGACAAATGAAAAATTTTAGTGTATTATATTAACAGTTCAGAGAGTGCTGAACTGTTATAAACTTGATTATTCCTTTTCTTTCCTTTTTCCTTTTTTCTTTTTATTCCTTTGAGTAAGTGCGTGGGGTTTTGTAAGACCTTACGCATTTGCTTTTTATCAAAAAATGGGAGGTATATTTTTATGAATAAGTCAACAGGGATTATTTTGGCATTGGCAGGATTTTTTATCGGAATGGCAGTGGGATTTATAGCGTCGCCCGTTAAAAAGGGCATTCGTGTAGGAAGAATACGTATTGCCTGCAATTTATGCTGTAATAACGGTACAGGCAATACGAGTACGAAACACGGCAGAAAAAAATTGGCGAGCGAGAGCGATAAAAACGCATAATATGAGATATTGCCAAAAAGAATTGTTAGTGGTATAATACGGGACAGGAGAAAGGTTTTTTATTGCGTTTATAAGGAAAGGTGATGGAATGAAGAAAAGGACAATGGCAGTATTGTTTACAGTAGTTTTATTGCTGTTGGGAGTTCAGATGACTGTTTTTGCAGACGGTGAGTTTGAATATGAAGTATCGGAAAGCGGTGCGGTCTGTGTAAAGAAGTATAAGGGGGATTCCGAAAAGGCGGAAATACCCGAAAAGACAGATGACGGATATGTTACGGTAATTTTGTCCGAGAGCTTCAAGGAAAAGGAAAATTTAAAAAGTTTGGTCATTCCCGAAAGCATGGAGATAATAGAGGAAAATGCATTTGAGGGCTGTGGCAATCGGAAAGATGTATATTTCAAAGGCTCTGTTGAGAAGTGGGAGAGCATAGTTAAAGAGAGTAAGGGAAATGAAAGTTTTCTCAAAGCGGACGTGCATTTTGAAAGTACAGGCGAAGAAATGAAAGAAAATGAGTTTTTCGAGTATATCGTAAATGGTGATAAAGAGGTAGTAATACGCAAAGGCAGAAATGACTATAAAGAGAATACGAAAATAACTTTTCCGAGTAAGATAGATGAAAAAGCGGTAACTGCAATAGCAGACGGTGCATTTGAGGGCTGTAAAAATCTGTGTGAGATAAGTTTTGAAAACGGTATCAAAACAATAGGACAGAATGCATTCAGAAACTGCAGTGAACTGAAAAAAATAAGCCTGCCCGACAGTGTCGAGAAAATCGGCAGAGGTGCTTTTGACAATACGGCATTTTACAATAAAAGTGCAGAGGGAAGTATTTATATAAGCAAGTGGTACTGTGGCTGTAAGGGCGATATGTCAAAGGAAGTTGATGTACGCATACAAAGGGGTACAAAGGGAATAGCGGACTATTCTTTTTACGGAAATCCAAATATTGTGAATGTGTTTTTCACAAAGGGGATAAAATACATAGGCGACAGTGCATTTGGCGAGTGTAAATCTTTGTCGGGTATATTCTTTGAGGGAACGAAAAGTGAATGGAAAGAAATCAAAATGGGCTTTGGAAACGATAATATTATTGAAAAGAATATTAGGTATAATATGACAATAGATAATTATTGGGCGGATATGTATAAAGATTTGAGTACGACGCTGTTGGTGATAATGGGAATACTTATTGTAGCGTTGATATACTGTGTGGCAAAGATAATTGTACTTAACAGAATGGTATCATATCTTGATGAAGAATTGAGTAAAAAGCCGTTGCCGAAGCCAAGACCGAAAAGAAAGCCTGCCGAAAATAAAAGACAGCCCCCAAAAAAGAGAGATTAAAAATAAAAATCAGAGCATTGCAAATGTTCTGATTTTTTTATTTTATTTGACTTGATTTTTTGGTAAAACAGGACTAAAATAGATTGTACATGAAGTGAAGGAGATTTTTGTTATGACAAAAAATCTGTTGTCGAAAATAAATGAGAAGATGCATGGCTTTTCAAAGGGACAGAAGTTGATTGCAAATTTCATAACGGAGCATTATGACAAGGCGGCATTTATGACAGCCTCAAAATTGGGAGTAACTGTTGGCGTAAGTGAATCGACGGTTGTAAGATTTGCGGCAGAGCTTGGCTATGACGGTTATCCGAAAATGCAGAGAGCCATGCAGGAAATGATAAGGGACAAGCTTACATCTGTACAGCGTATAGAGGTAACTAAAAGCAGGATAAATAATGATGATATTCTTGAAACGGTGTTAAATCAAGATATAGAGAAGATAAGAAAGACGCTTGAAGAAACTTCAAAAGAGGACTTTAAAAATGCAGTAAATGCCATATCCAAGGCAAAGACGATATATATATTTGCGGTGAGAAGTTCGGCAGCCCTTGCGTCTTTTCTCGGATATTACTATTCGCTGATATTTGAGAATGTAAAGGTGATAAGTAACTACGGTGAAACCGAGATACATGAAAAGCTGTTCAGAATGTCAAGTGAAGATGTGATAATCGGAATAAGCTTTCCGAGGTACTCAAATGCGGCAATAAAAGCAATGACTTTTGCACATCACAGGGGGGCAAAAGTCATTGCCTTGACGGACAGTATGGCAAGCCCGCTTGTATCTGTATCTGATTATGTATTGATAGCTAAAAGTGACATGGCATCGGTAGTGGATTCGCTTGTAGCACCGCTGAGTGTGATAAATGCCCTTGTAGTTGCAACTGTTTTAAATCCGGACTTGAAAGCAAACGATACTTTCAGCAAGCTTGAAAATATATGGAAAGAGTATGATGTTTACAGCAATAACGGGGAGGAACAGTAATTTGTCAAGAAAGACGGCAGTAATAGGCGGTGGAGCGGCAGGCATGATGGCAGGCATATTTGGAGCTTATGCAGGTGATGACATCACGATTTTTGAAAAAAATCAGAAAATCGGCAGAAAGATATATATAACGGGCAAGGGCAGATGTAATTTAACGAATAACTGCGACATAAAGACGGTTATAGAAAACACGCCCGTAAATGCGAGATTTTTATATAGTGCATTGAACAGGTTTTCGCCGAGAGATACAATGGAATTTTTTGAAAGTAACGGTCTTGCATTGAAAACCGAAAGGGGAAATAGAGTATTTCCCGTATCGGACAGGGCAGGAGATGTTGTTGATACACTTTTGAAAGTGTCACGGCAGGCAGGCTGTAAAATTGTAAACAAGACTGTTTCGGATATTGTTATTGAAAACGGCATTGTAAAGAGCATTAAGGTTGAAAATAAATTTCTTGAATTTGATAAAGTCATAATTGCTTGCGGTGGAAAGTCATATCCATTGACGGGTTCGACAGGTGACGGCTATGAATTTGCAAAAAAAGCAGGTCATAATATAATACCATTGAAGCCGTCACTTGTACCGTTGGAAACAGTTGAGAAGATACCAAGTGAATGTGATAAATTGCTTTTAAAGAATGTTTCTCTGAGTGTATTTGACACGCTGACAAATAAAAGAATATATACAGATTTCGGAGAATTGCAGTTAATGAAATACGGTGTATCGGGTGCAATAGTTTTGAGTGCAAGTTCGCATATAAGGGAAATGCAGTCGGGCAGATACAGGCTGGATATAGACTTAAAGCCTGCTCTGAATGAAGAAAAGCTTGACGCAAGGTTATTGCGTGAAATTTCCGACAGGAAATTGAATGATTATGAATACTTAATGCACGCATTTTTGCCGAAACAGCTGATAAATTTTTTCATAGAGAAGTCCGGCATACCGTCAAATAAAAAATGCAGTGAAATAAGCCGTACTGACAGAAAAAGTATTACATCTGCTTTAAAGAAATTTTCACTTACCGTGAAATCGTACAGACCGCTTGAAGAAGCTATTGTAACATCAGGCGGAGTAGATGTAAAAGAAATAGAGCCGAAAACAATGGAGTCGAAATTGGTAAAAGGTTTGTATTTTGCAGGGGAAGTGATAGATGTAGATTGTTATACAGGTGGCTTCAATTTGCAGACGGCATTTTCTACGGGAGTTGTGGCAGGTGAAAACTGAAAATTTCTTATGCAAAGTTGACAGAGAAAATTATTGAAATTTATTTGATTTTACTTGTTGACAAACTATGATGTGATAATGTATAATGGTAAGGTATCGTAATGACACAAACCCCTGCCTTATGGCGGATGGGAGGGAAGATAAATGGCTGAAATCAGAATTAAAGATAATGAGTCCCTCGAAAGTGCACTCAGAAGATTTAAAAAGCAGTGTGCAAGAGGCGGTATCATTCAGGAAGTTCGTAAGAGAGAAGCTTATGAAAAGCCTTCTGTAAAGCGTAAAAAGAAGTCTGAAGCTGCTCGTAAACGTAAGTACAAATAATGTACTTGACACAGAAATTAAGGGGATGTTTTCGTATGCTGCTTCAGGGCAGTATCACGGGAATGTCCCCACTTTTTAATTCATAATTCATAATGCATAATGCATAATGAGTTGTGTGGGGCAGTTTTGGATAAAGCGGAAAAAATAATTATGCATTATGAATTATGCATTATGAATTGTCAGGGGGGGAGCGGAGTGAAAAGGGGACTTTTGATGCCGACGGCAGCCGTCAGAAATGTGACGGATATAAGTATAGAGCTTATAAAGAAATTGGGAATAGATGCCATTCTGCTTGACGTTGATAATACACTTGCACCGCCTGCATCACATAAAGCGTATGAAGGAGTGCATGAATGGATAGCTATGCTGAAAGAGAATCATATAGCGGTAGTGATATGCTCGAATAATTATAAAAAGAGGGTAAAGCCGTTTTCGGACAGCGTGGGATTGGATTGTGTATCAATGAGTTTAAAGCCGTTTCCGTTCGGTTTCAACAGGGCAAAGAGGAAATTGAAAGAGAAACCGCAGTCCGTGCTTGTAGTAGGCGACCAAATATATACAGATGTGCTGGGGGCAAATTTGGCGGGAATGAAATCTGTATTGCTTGTGCCGAGAGATGAAGAACATGGAGTGACTATTTGGATAAGAAGAAAGCTTGAAGTAAAAATAAGGAAAAAGATAAAAATTATGGGGGAATAGATATGTCTGTAAGGCAGGCAAATGTAATAGACGGAATGGGGATAGATAAGAACACGAATAAGCTGGTGTTTTTAATAACCGACCCTTATGCGTGGGCAGTGCAGGAATATGAACACCTCACGGCAATTCAGGCAAAAATAAATAATTATGTCAGATACATTGAAACAGAGAGTTACAGTGAGATGTATAAGGACAGGAAATTTGATGGTTACAGAATAGAGATAGTGTTCAAGTACAAGTACACGGAAAATGGCGAGGCGTTTTTGAATGCAGGTAAAAAACAGCTTAAAGAGAGGAATATAGATTTTATATATTCTGTTGCAAAGGCGGAATGAGAGATGAAAAAGATACTTTTTATATTAGGACCTAATCTGAACATGGTAGGCATAAGAGATAAGAATATATATGGAGCGGAAACAGCGGAAAGTATCAATATACAGGTCGCAAAGTGGGCGGGAGAACTTGGAGTTGAATTGGAGATATTTCAGTCCAATCACGAGGGAGATATAGTAGATAAGATACATTCAGCCTATGGAGAAAAAGACGGTATTATGATAAATGCAGGGGCATTGACGCATTACAGCTATGCATTGAGAGATGCAATAGAATCCGTGCATATTCCGACAGTTGAAACGCACATGTCAAACATCTATGCCCGAGAGGAATTTAGGCATAAATCGGTAATATCACCTGTTTGTATAGGGTGCATAGCAGGCTTCGGAAAAGAAAGTTATTATTTAGGCTTGTCAGCCCTTTTGAAAAAACTTGTCTGACAGGGGTGTTATAATTGAGTTCAAGATTGAAAGTATTGTCGGGAATGCTGCCCGAATATGCAGACGGAGCATTGATTTTTTCAAACACGAACAGAAGATATTTTACGGAATTTGTATCATCATTGGGATATTTGCTTGTGACAAAAAGTGAAAGTTATTTGTTTGTAGATTCAAGATACAGCGAGGCTGCACAGAAACAGGCGAAAAATTGTAAAGTTGTGGCATATAAAGTATTGAGTGAAGAGATGGCTGATATTATCAGTCAGAACGGGCTTAAAAATATCATGTTGGAGAGTTCTGCCATAACGCTGAGTGAATGTGAGCATATTGAAAAGATATTTGCAAAGGCGAATGCAAGTGCATTGAAAAATAATGAGTTGGATAGAATTATCAATACAATGAGAGTGATAAAGACGTCTGACGAGATAGAGAAAATGCACAGGGCACAGCTTATCACAGAACACGCATTGACGGAAACGCTTAAATTGATAAAAGAGGGCGTGACGGAAAAGGACCTTGCACTTGAACTGGAATTCAGAATGAAAAGGCTTGGTGCAGAGGAAGTATCGTTTGATTTGATAGTGCTTGCAGGCAAAAAAACATCTATGCCGCATGGAGTGCCTGGTTTTAACAGGGTGAAAAAAGGAGATTTCATTTTGTTTGATATAGGTGCGACTTATGACGGCTATCATAGTGATATGACAAGGACTTATGCTTTCGGAAATATTGGTTCGGAGCAAAAGAGAGTTTATGCAACAGTAAAGCAGGCACAGGAAAATGCATTGGCGGCATTGAAAGACGGTGTGGAATGCGGATATGTTGACAGTGCGGCAAGGACATATATCAATCATGCAGGATATGAGGGATATTTCGGACATTCGACAGGACATGGAGTAGGATTGGATATACATGAAGTGCCGTCGGTTTCACCGAAAAGTGACTTTGTATTAAGAAACGGCATGGTTGTCACAGCCGAGCCGGGAATATATCTGCCCGATAGATTTGGTGTAAGAATAGAAGACATGGTGGTAATCACAAACAGCGGATATATGAATTTTGCCTCAATGTCAAAAGAACTTATTGTAATTTGAAAAAAATGTTGCAATTTGATTTTGCGTATAGTATAATGGTACAGGTATTATTATTTTATTAAAAAAACGGAGGATTATAATTATGATTACAGCAGGAGATTTCAGAAACGGTGTTACGTTTGAGATGGACGGACAGGTTGTTTCTATCATTGAATTTCAGCACGTTAAGCCCGGTAAAGGTGCGGCATTTGTTCGTACAAAGATAAGAAATGTTATCACAGGTGCGGTTGTTGAAAGAACATTCAACCCGAATGACAAGTACCCGACAGCATTTGTTGAGAGAAAGGACATGGAATATCTTTATAATGACGGTGATTTGTACTACTTCATGGATAATGAAACATACGAGCAGACACCTATCAATAAGAGTGTATTGGGCGATAACTTCAAGTTTGTTACAGAAAACATGGTATGTAAAGTATTGTCATACAAGGGCAACGTATTTGGTGTAGAGCCGCCTAACTTTGTTGAATTGACAGTTACACAGACTGACCCTGGTTTTAAGGGTGACACTGCTACCAACGTAACAAAGCCTGCAACTCTCGAAACAGGTGCGGAAATCAAAGTACCGCTGTTTATCAACGAGGGTGACAAGATTCAGATTGACACCAGAACAGGCGAATATATGTCAAGAGCGTAACAATTAGCAATTAGCAATGTGCAATGAGCAATGTGAAGATTGCGGAGGGAAAGAAAATGAATATCAATGAGAGAGCGGCATATATCAAGGGAATGTTTGACGGCATGGAACTTGATATGAACGACAAGCAGAATAAGATTTTGAAGTCACTGATAGACCTTGTAAGCGACATGGCAGAGGAAGTCTCAGAATTGGGACAGTGCTATGATGACGTGTGCGACCAGATAGACACACTTGATGAGAATGTCACAGACTTGGAAGATATTCTGTTTGAAGAAGATGATGATGAATATGAGGAGATTTATGGTGAAGACAATAAGCCTTGTGACTGCAAGAAATCATCTTCAAATGAGGAAGAAACGGTATATGAGGTAACTTGTCCGACCTGTAATGAAACCATAGCATTGACGGAAGAAGCAGTATTGCAGGGCAGTATGAAATGTCCGAAATGTGATGAACTTCTTGAATTCGATTATGATGAAGAAGATACGGAAGAATAATATCTTCTGAAAGTCAGATAAGAAAAAGACACCAACTCAGAGGAAATAAACTCGGTTGGTGTTTTTTGATAAGAAAGGAATGGGAGAGAAATGATTTTAAGCATGATACGTTCGGGAAGTGTGGATATAATTTCTGCAATAGTGTATATCATATCCTCATTGATGGTAATATTTCTTGTAATGCCGCTGCATGAGTGGGCACACGGATTTGTTGCATACAGGCTTGGTGACAGAACAGCAAAACTGCAAGGCAGACTGACATTAAATCCGTTGGCACACGTTGATTATATCGGGGCGGCAATGATACTTTTAATAGGTTTTGGCTGGGCAAAGCCCGTACCCGTTGACCCGAGATATTTCAAAAAGCCCAAAAGGGATATGGCATTAACAGCCCTTGCAGGACCTGTATCAAATTTGCTTGCAGCGATAGTGTCGGGATTGATATTTAATATTATAATGACAATACTGATAAAGGCAAATGCTTATTACAGTATAGAGGGCAGTTTTATGCTGTATGTGTTGATGTTTTTCCGTTATCTGATGATGATAAACGTAAGCCTTGCGGTATTCAATTTCATACCG
>ONIF01000019.1:24151-24571 GCA_900317795.1 uncultured Eubacteriales bacterium
TATTACAGTATAGAGGGCAGTTTTATGCTGTATGTGTTGATGTTTTTCCGTTATCTGATGATGATAAACGTAAGCCTTGCGGTATTCAATTTCATACCGATACCACCACTTGATGGTTCAAAAATACTGATGGCATTTTTGCCTGACAAGGCGATATTCTGGATAGAGAAAAATCAGATGTATATAACGATTATTTTCATTATAGCCGTGATGATGGGCGGAGTAAGTAATATTATATATCCCGTTCAGACGGTACTTTGTGACGTAATAAATTGGCTGACGGCACTGCCGTTTTCATGGGCATGGTGAGTGCGTGTGGAGAAGATTTCGTATAAATTAGATGTGTTTGAAGGACCTCTTGACCTGCTTTTGCATTTGATAGAGAAAAACAAACTGAATATCTATGATATACAGATTTCG
>ONIF01000317.1 GCA_900317795.1 uncultured Eubacteriales bacterium
CTATGCTTTCCTCTACAAAAGACCGGGAGAAAGTAAATGGACTGTTAAACAGGGCTTTAAAGAAAATAATGTTGTAGAATTTACTCCCGCATATTCCGGAAATTATGAATTCTGTGTAAAAGTAAAAGATGCAAGCGGTGAAATTGCCAAGATGTTCTCGGATATTCAAGTTGAGGAAGCTTTTGTCAATGAATCGTCAATTTCATCAGATACCATTAGTAAGGGCGAAATCGTAACCGTTACAGCCGTTCCCGAAGAGGGTATGGAAAACTGTACTTACGCTTTTTACTACAAGAAAACGACAGATACGAAATGGACACAGAAACAGGGATTTGATACAAATAACACTGTTGCAATAAAAGTGTAAAAATCAAAGATGAAAACGGCAGCATTGCCAAAAAATACTTTGACCTTAAAGTAAATCCGGCAGAATAAACGATATAAAAAGCGGCTGAGATTGCCTCAGTCGCTTTTTGATATTGATAATATCGGGAATATTGCTTTCGAGGAAAAAGTTAAGACAATGACTTGCAGAGGAAAATGGAAATATGAATTTGACAGAAAAAATAGCGAATTTTATAATTATGCGTGCAGCGGCACTGTATGGCGGAATGCAAATAAAGAGATATTATTCAAAGGGAGAAAATGCGGATAAAATCAGTGAAAAGCTGCTTATGGGGCTGCTGAAAAAAAGTAAAAACACGGAGCTGGGTAAAAAATATAATTTTGCCGATATAAAAAACGCAAGAGATTATCAAAAAAAGGTGCCGTTTTCTGTCTATGAAGATTATCGGGGATATATAGATGAAATGGCTGAAACGGGCAGACAGGGGATTATCACTGCCGAAAAAGTGGAGTTTTTTGCAAAAACATCGGGTACAACGGGTGTAATGAAAAGAATACCCGTTGTCAGAAAGGCAAAGCCTGCATTTATAAAAAATGTGGCAATATTTATTTATTTTATCAGCCGTGAAATGAAAAAAAGAGGGTATCTCTACGGCAAGGGACTAAATATGGTCGAGATAGAATCGTCTGTTACAAAAGGAGGAATACCCGAAGGGATTATTTCGGCTTATACGATTGAAAAAAATCAGTTTTTGATGCCTGCAATAACGTGTATTCCAAGTGAAGCCTTAAAGTGCGGTGAAGAATCCGATATGAAATATATAAAAGCGTTCTATGCACTCAAAGAAAAAGACCTTACCTATTTTGCCGCTGTGTTCAACTCGAATATAACCGACCTTGTTCAATATATCATTGAAAATCATGAAATTCTGTGTGACGATATTCAAAACGGAAGAATAAACGATAAAATTGATATTCCGTCGGATATAAAAGAGAAACTGAATCAAAAACTTCGCCCCGCTCCCGAAAGGGCTGATGAACTCCGAAAAATCTTCAAAGAAAATCCCGAGGATCTGATGAAAAAAATATGGTCGAAACTTTGCTTTATCATGGGCATAGGCTCGGGGGAATTTTCCTCGTTTACGGGAAAACTGAGAAAATTATGCGGAAATGATGCGGTTTTCTATAATGAAACATATTCTTCAAGTGAAGCACTTATCGCAGGCGGAATGGAAACGGAAAATGATGATTATTTTCTGCTTTTTGACAACGGATTTTTTGAATTTATCCCCGTTGAAGATGAAAACAGCCGTCCCTTGATGCTGCATGAACTGAAAGTGGGAGAGCTGTATGAGATTGTTATTACAAATCTTTCGGGACTGTATCGCTATCGTATCAAAGATGTTGTGCGTGTAACGGGTTATAAAGGAAAAGTGCCTTTGGTTCGTTTTGCGTACAGGAAAAATCAGGTAATCAATATTACGGGTGTAAAGCTGACGGCAGAGCATATAACGGGTGCTGTAAAGTCGTTTGAAAAAAGAACGGGCATTACCGTAAATGAGTACTGCATTTATCCCGATACGGACAGCATACCTTGGAAAATCGTCATGTTTATTGAAACGCAGTCGGATATATCACCCGAAACGGCTGAACAGCTTGGAAATATATTTGATGAGGAATTATCAAAAACAAACCGTGAACATGGGCGTATGCTGAAAATAGGGGAAACTTCTCCTTCAGCCGTTTACTCCGTACAGAAAGGCACTTTCAGAAAGTACAGAGAATATAAAATATCAAAAGGTACTTCACAAAATCAAGTGAAATCTATCCGTGTGATAACCACTCGGGAACAGTTGGATTTCTTTAAAAAATATTTGAATGGAGGAAAAATGTATGAATTATTGGGTAATTGTCGGTGAGGGCGGAGGATTTGAAGAGGTCAAAGGCATTAAGTCAAATTCCTCTGCACAGTCGGGTGAAATCAAAAAAACGACTGTCCGTATGGACGACATTATTTTCACCGTAGGGGATAATGGCAACACAAAAATTTTCATTTGCGGTGAAGAAGTTGCTCCGCCTCATGTTTTCATGCTCTGGGGACATTACAATGAAGTCTTTGAGGGTATTTCACGACGCTTGACTTCTCTGGGGGCAAGGAGTATCAATGACATTGACGCAAAAAGAATTGTATGCAGTAAACTCTCAACAGCACTTCTTTTGGAGCAGGCAGGCATTCCGCAGGCGAAAAGTCTGACAGTGACATCACATACTTCCGCAAAGACGGTTGTGGAATGTTTAGGTTTGCCGACGGTTCTCAAACCCAGCAACGGGGCACAGGGTGAGGGAGTTGTTTTGTTGCACTCCGAACAGGAAATTGCCGATTATCTTTCAAAACTTCCCGAGGGTGATACCAATGCCGTACTTGCACAGGAATTTATCTCGACTGCAAAAGGAAAGGATATCCGTGTAGTTGTTGCGGATTATAAAGTAGTGCGTGTGATACAGCGTGTTGCGGGAAATCCCGATGAATTTCGTTCCAATGTACATCTCGGGGGACATTGTGAGGAATATGACCTTGAAGAAAATGCAATAAAGATGTGTGAAAAAGTCGCAAAAGTATGCGGTTTGAGATTGTAAGCTGAAAAAGGCTATGTTGTGGGTGAAGTGAACTGTACTCCGGGAATGGACAATGAATTTATGAAATCAGACCGTTTCAAACAGGTACTGCATGATTTGATAGTCAACTGACGGGAGAATATTTATGCTTTCTTTATATAAAAAATATCTGGGGCATTATACACCTTTTGTCATTGCCACTTTTATCACAACCTGTATTATATATTTCGTTCAGTTGTGTTTATTGCTTCCCGAATCGAAACGCATTATTGACAAGGGTGTTAATTTACAGAATACAGATGTGATATGGCAAAGCGGTATTATGATGGTAATTTTTACTTTAATCATAGGTATCTGCAATTTACTGAATGCTTATTTCAGTTCAAAAGCAACGGCAGGTTTTACCTGTTCCGTCAGAAAAGCCTGCTTTACAAAGGCAAATTCCCTTTCACCGCAGGATTTTGCAAAATTTGGGGAATCCACTTTGCTTAATCGAACCATGGCAGATGTTGTTAATATCACCGTCGTTACGATAAATGCACTTCGTTTATGGACGGCAATTCCTGTTTTGATAGTGACAGAACTTTTTATTATCGCTCTCAACAACGTATATATCTTTATGGTGCTGGCATTTTTCTTTATACTGACAGTTACATTTTTAATTGTATTCATGGCAAAGTCACGCAAAAATTTCGAATATTTACAGCAGAAACTTGATAAAATCAATCTGAATATGCGTGAGAGGATAGTAGGCATAAGGCATATCCGTGCATTCGGAAATGAAGAACTTGTCTATGAAAAATCCGCAAAGGGAAATGAAGATGTATATAACGAGGCGATTTCCGCCAACAGCAAAATCAATTTTCTTTCTCCTGTTGCAATGGTCGTGATGAACTGGGTTGTCGTTCTCATATACATTCTCGGCACTCAGCAGATTAAAGAGGGCATGGCTTCGATAAGTCAGCTTTTGCTTATTTTCCAATATATATCTTCTTTTATATTGAGCCTTATGACGATACCGTTTTTGATAAACATACTGCCGAAAGGAATGGTATCGGCACGCAGGATAAATGAATTGTTGAATTTCGAGCCGACAAAGTATGAAACTGCCCAACATATCAAAAAAGACAAAACTTTGGGTAAAGTGGAATTTCGTAATGTTGTGTTCGGCTATTCGGGTGCACTGGACGTGATAGCGGATATCAGTTTCACTGCACAGGCAGGCAAAACAACGGCTTTTATCGGTACAACGGGCAGTGGAAAAACTACCGTAATGAATTTAATGCAGGGTTTGTATCTGCCTACTTTCGGGGATATTCTCATTGATGACATCAGTATTCGAAATGCCGATGAAAATTGGCTTCGTTCCTGTTTTTCCTACGGTACGCAAAGACCTATGATTTTTCAGGACACCGTGAAAAACAATATCAGCAGGACTGTTTCTGATGAACGTATCAAACAAGCCTGTGACGCTTCATGCTTTTCCGAAATTCTCGCTCAAAAGAATGAGGGACTTGAATTTCAGCTTGCACAGGGCGGTATGAATTTATCGGGCGGTCAGCGTCAGAGATTATCGCTTGCCCGAACCGTTGCAAGAGATGCACCGATCTATATTTTTGATGACACATTCTCTGCACTTGACGCACAGACCGAAAAAAAATCCCGTAAAGCCATCAATGATATGCTTAAAGGCAAGACAATTATCATGGTTGCACAAAAAATCGATACCATTCGTGATGCGGATAATATCATTGTTCTCGAAAAGGGGCGTATTGCAGGACAGGGAAAACATGAAGATTTGCTGAAAACGTGCAAAGTGTATCGGGAAATTTATCAGACACAATGCTATCTTGACAAAAAGGAGTGAAATCATGAAGAAGTCCAAACAAAAAAATGTCATTTCACGCCTTTTTGGCGATATGGGTAAATATAAAAGCAGTTTCCGAGCGGTGTTTGGCGTTATCGTTGTGATAAAATTATGTCTTGCGGCAGCTCCCAAAGTTGTCAGCATTATTACCGATACCATGCAGGAATTTGTAAACAGCGGAAATTATGATTTCGGCAAACTTCTCATACAATGTGCACTCCTTGCGGTACTTTATCTCATAGGTTACGGTGCAGACGGTTTTATCAATCGTTCACTTGTGCTTATCTCGCAAAATCTTTCACTGAATCTACGCAATAAAGCAGGACATAAACTCAACCGCCTTACCATACATTATTCGGATAATCACCCTTTGGGCGATACTCAATCCCGTGTAACAAGCGATATGCTTAATCTTTCCAACGGCATAGAATCCACGTTGCCCTCACTTCTGGGACAGGCTGTTTTAATGGCAGCGATTGCCATTATGATGCTTTTTACAAATATCTGGCTGGCACTTATCTATATCATTGCCATGCCCGTTACATTCATAGGATTGAGAATGATTGCCAAACGTACCAACAAGATTTTTAAAAATACAAACAAACATCTCGGCAAAATGAATGCCCTTGTGTCCGATACCTATTCCAATCATACGGTTGTCAAGTCATACAGCCGTGTAGATGAAAAGGAAAAAGAGTTTGACGAACTCAACAGGGAATTTGAAAAATTATTTGTCCGTTCACGCTTTACATCGGGCTTTATGCGACCTTTCAGCGACTTGATGGCAAAAATATCGTATATTCTCCTTTGCTTGACAGGCGGATTTTTAATGATAAAAGGAACGCTTACTTTGGGAGAATTTACCGCATTTTTATTCTACGGAAATAAGCTCTGCTTCACGCATATATGAATTTCTTGATGAAGATGAAGAACCTGAAGAAACTCCCAAACAAACTCTGCCTTTGCAGGAGATAAAAGGAAAGGTTGAATTTGAGAATGTAAAATTCGGCTATACACCCGATAAAACGCTTATGGAAGATGTTTCTTTCACGGCTGATGTCGGAAATACAATGGCAATCGTAGGACCGTCGGGGGCAGGCAAAACTACTTTGATAAATTTGCTTATGCGTTTCTATGACATTCAAGGCGGTAAAATCAAACTTGATGACGTTGATATAAAAGAACTCTCCAAGCACAATTTAAGAAGTGCATTCGGAATGGTTTTGCAGGAAACATGGATATTTGACGGAACGATTGCCGAAAATATCGCTTTCGGAAAACCGAATGCCACTCGTGAAGAAATTATCAATGCCGCTAAACTTGCCTATTGCGACAGCTTTATTGAACGTCTGCCCAACGGCTATGATACCTATATCAGTAATGAAAATTCCGCACTTTCCGCAGGCGAAAAACAGCTTTTATCCATAGCCAGAGCGATTATAGCCAATCCCAAAGTTTTGATACTTGACGAGGCAACTTCCCAGGTCGATACCAAAACCGAAGAAGTCATTACAAAAGCCATGCAGGCTATGATGAAAGGCAGAACAAGCTTTATTATTGCACACCGTCTTTATACTATCAGAAATGCGGATAAAATCATTTTCATGAAAGACGGTGACATTAAAGAAGTCGGCAGTCATGAAGAACTG
>ONIF01000085.1 GCA_900317795.1 uncultured Eubacteriales bacterium
ATATTCAATATGTGTAACGGGTGCTTGGATCAGCGACCATATAAGCGTATTTGCAGGTCGGACGGGAGTTGGAAATTTCTTTGTTTCTGTTGGTAATGGATTTATGTCAATGTGTGATGGCGTAGGGTATTTTCTGAATTGCGCTGTAGGCACGCTACAAGGCGCTACAGGCGATTTTGCGGCAAGGGGTATAGTAGTTTATACCTCTTTTGCTGTTGCAGGGCTTTTAACGGCGTTTCTGGGGGTCTGGAAGGGCATTCCGAAGCTAAAAGAAAAATTCAGGAAAATTTTGAATACATATAGGCAAAACGGAGTTGTTGGCTATAAGAAAGCTATGACCGTGTCTCTTTGCGTTATTGCTTTATGTTTTGCGATTTTGCTTGCCGAATATGCTATGGTCAATGTCATCGGTGTTTGGCTGCTGATGTCCGTGGGATTGAATCTGACATATCATTTTGCGACATACGACAGGTAAATCGAAATCCTAAAAATTACACTAATTTTGATTTACTCGGGATGCTTTTTCCGGCGTTTGTCGGCTATTTAAACAAATATCATTGAATTTTTTCTGTATTTGTGGTAATATGATATGCAAGTAATTATTTGTATCTTTGCACTTGGGCGAATCTTCAGAAATTTCACATTCAAGGGGTTGACAAAGCCATGTTTATCGTCTACAATGCGACAGACAGACAGATAACTATACCCTTTTTACGGGTGAATATATAACACTTAAAACACGCTGACGGGCTTTTGCGCCCTGGAAGCGTGTTTTTTATTGGATTGATCGGCGGCAGCGGTGACCGCCCTTTGATAAATAAATAATTCCGGAAGGAGAAATGAAAATGGCAAAAAAAGTAACAAAAAAAGCCCTGTTGGCCAGTGTGCTGTCGCTCTCAATCTGCACAACCATGCTGATAGGTACGTCCTACGCATGGTTCACCGACAGCGTGACTTCATCGGGCAACATTATCAAGTCCGGTACTTTACAAGTCGGTATGAACTGGGCGAACGGCAAAGAAAATCTTGACGAGGCGACCTGGAATGATGTAGAACAGGACGGCATTGACCCGATGTTCTACTACGACCTGTGGGAGCCGGGCTATGTGCAGGCAAGACACATTCAGGTATTCAACAAGGGGTCACTTGCCCTCAAGTACAACCTGACGATTCTGCCGGCAGAAAACAGCAACTATGACCCCGATGCAGAGGACAACATCGCCAGTGTCATTGATGTGTATTTCTATGACCCGGCACAGCCGCTGTCCGACCGTGCCGAACTGACGGATGCCAACAAGATCGGCACACTGAAAGACCTCATCGCTGACCCGACCATTTTGGCGGCAGACACACAGGGACATCTCTCTGCGAAAGCCGCAGGCGAAGCAGACTATCCGAACAAAACCGTCACACTGGCTCTCAAGATGCAGGAAACCGCCGGCAACGAGTATCAGGACAAGGAGATTAGTGCAGGCTTTGATGTGAAGCTGTTTGCTACCCAGTGGACAGAAGAAGAAGACACCTTTGATGAGCTGTATGACAAGATGGCAACCTACGACAGCACAAATGTTACCAACGATCTCCATCTCTCAAACAATGGTGCAACTGTAACTGTTCCGGCAGGCTCTGCAAATGTTAACGACGTATTTTTGCTTAATGTTACCAACAACGGCAACAACACAGATACTGACGGCAAAACTACCGCTTCTTTTGACGTTAAACTCTTTAAAAACGGTACGGAACTTTCCTCTGCCGATATCAATAATACAGAATACACTGTAGAACTTGATGTAGGCCCGAATCTTGATGTTGTAGGCGTATATCACAACAGTGTGCCGGTTCTCGACTATACCTATAACGCCACAACGGGTATCGTTACATTCAAGACAAAGAGCTTCAGCCCGTTCACGGTTGAATACCATGAACCCAAGCTGATTACTTTTGACGGCAACACAGGCAGTGGCACAATGGAAAATCAAACGGTTTATGCCGGCGAAGAAGCACAGCTTGCCAACAACGCCTTCGAAAAGACGGGTTACAGCTTTGCAGGCTGGGCGGAAACCGCAAACGGTGAAGTTGCCTACAATGACGGCGAATCCGTGAAATTTACCGAATCAAAAACACTCTATGCAAAATGGAATGCCAACCCCTATCAGATTTCGTTCAATGCCAACGGCGGTACAGGCAATATGGCTAATCAAACCATCTATTACGACCAGACCGCAAACCTTACGACAGTAGGCTTTACAAAAGACGGCTATAATTTCGTAGGTTGGGCAACAGAGGAAAACGGTGCGAAAGTTTATGATAACGGTGCATCTTACACCATGCAGAGTACAACGACCGTAACACTCTATGCTGTATGGTCAGCGATTGACTATGACGTTGTGTTCAACTCAAACGGCGGTTCCGGCACAATGGCAAATCAGACCATCACTTTCGATGATACCGCAAAACTGACGAAAAATGCATTCACAAAGACAGGCTACAGCTTTGCAGGCTGGGCAACAACTGCTGACGGCTATGCAACTATCCTTGATGAAGCCGATTACAAAATGGAAACTGTCGGCGGTGTAACACTCTATGCCACATGGACAGCCAATAACTATGACGTTGTGTTCAACGCAAACGGCGGTACAGGCAATATGGCAAATCAGAGTATTGCCTATGATTCAAAGGCAAATCTGAACGCTAACGCCTTCGAAAAGACAGGCTACAGCTTTGCAGGCTGGGCAACATCTGCTGACGGTGCTGTAGCATACAATGACGGTGCAGAATACACAATGGCAACTGTCGGCGGTGTAACACTCTATGCAAAGTGGACAGCCAATAACTATGACGTTGTGTTCAACGCAAACGGCGGTTCCGGCAATATGGCAAATCAAAGTATTGCCTATGATTCAACGGTAAATCTGACCGCCAACGCATTTACAAGAACAGGCTACAGCTTTGCAGGCTGGGCAACATCCGCAAACGGTAATGTTGTTTACACTGACGGTGCAGAATACACAATGAATACCGAAGGTGCAACACTCTATGCAGTGTGGACAGAAATCAAACCCAACAGTGTGACCATCAAGAAGGACGGCACTGCCACCACGTCTGTAACCACCACGACAGGTCAGACCTTTACGCTTACGGCTGAGGTCGCTCCTGGCACATCCCTTGACACCAGTGTTTCATGGTCATCAAGCAACACGAACGTGGCAGAGGTTAATTCATCAGGTCTTGTCACAGCAAAAACAACAACAGGCACAGCCACCATCAGGGCAACCTGCAACGGTAACACAAGCGTTTACAAAGAATGTACAGTGGCGGTTCTGCTTCCTGTTTCGTATCGTGAATACAACGCAGGAACATTTACCACAAAGACGGCAAATGTTGTTCCGCTCACTGCGAACATGACCACACTTAATAATACCGGCATTTCTAACGGCTGGTATGCTGTTACAGAGGACGTCACCATCTCTGGTCGTATCACTGTAAGCGGTACAGTCCACCTCATTCTCTGCGACGGCAAGACACTGACGGCAAGTAGTGGCGTCAGCGTCAACAGCGGCAACACGCTGAACATCTATTCACAGTCTGAAGGCAGCAATCAAGGCAGTCTGAGCGCAACCAGCAATTCTAGAGGCCCGGCCGTTATCGGCGGTAGCGGTAAGAATCAAAGCGGCGGTACAATCGTAATAAACGGCGGTAATATCACGGCAACCGGCGGTGACTACTCTGCCGGTATCGGTGGCGGTAATCGTGGAAGTGGCGGTAATATCACCATCAACGGCGGTACGGTTACGGTAAACAGCTCAGGCGATTCCGGTATCGGCGGCGGATTTCAGGGAGCCGGCGGTACAATCACCATCAACGGCGGTACGGTTACGGCAACCAGCGGTAAAGGTGGTGCCGGTATCGGCGGCGGATATAATGGAGCCGGCGGTACAATCACCATCAACGGCGGTACAGTCACGGCAAAATCCACTTATGCTGGTGCCGGAATCGGTGGCGGTCAATATGGAGCCGGCGCTAATGTCACCGTAACCGGCGGTACAGTCATAGCGACCGGTGATGATGCAAATGGCATTGGCCGCGGTTATAAAGCCAGCGATATTGGTAGCTTAACAGTAACCGGAGGTTTGAAGGTTTACAAAGATTACAACTGTACTCAGGTAAATACAGACTATGCCAATACGAGAACTACCATCATGGTCATAAAATAAGCATTTTTTTCCTTTAGATTTTAGCACCCCCCCGCACCTGTCCCTGACGGGTGCGGGGGCTTTTTTGGTTTGCCCGAACCGAAAGGGGCAGTAACTTGGCGGTGAAAGTCCGCTACATACTCAACTAATGGGCAGCCTCCTACACGATTCCGCCTTATTTCTAAGGAAAAAATAAAGATCTGTATCGTGAAGCATTTCCCTTTGATTGTGCGTTAAAGGACAGGCCTTTCTGCATTCCCGGAAGCGGAGATATGAAACTGCAATTCTTCAACGTGTATGACATTTGCAGGTTTATTGAAATATTGCTGAATTGCCATCCCAAAAAGCCAACGATTATAAACACTGATAAAATATATTTACAAAATGCCAAAAATGATAATTACAAACATTTGTAAATGTTATTTAATTTTACAAACAAATTGAATAAATAAGACAAAATAATAAAAAACGTACCTTTCATTTCTGATCGGTACGTTTTTTGGTTATGTGGACAAACCCGCTTTTTTTGTAAATTCCTCAACAGGCATTTTAGCCTGTGCTGCCGCTTGAATGACTGTGATAATACCATTCTTTACCAAATCGGCAAGCGTAGTGATGATTCCTTCCTCTTTGCCTTCAATTCTGCCTTCAGCTCTGCCTTTTGCTTCGCCTTCAGTCAATAATTCTTCTGCCCAATCCTCAACTGCTTTACACATGTTTACCGTCTCCTTTCTGGTTTCGTAATCAATCCTGAAATCGCCGAATGTGGTTATCATTTCAGCAGCATCTATCGGTAAGTTTCCAAATTTTGTTTTATCCGTAGCAATTTGCTTTATTCTCTTCTTGTCTTTGGAGTATTTTATGAATTCAAGAACAGTTCCTAATTCCGTTTGAAACGCACCTAATTCATCATCATTGATATCTGCAGGGGTAATCAGATTCAGCTTATAGTCAGGAATGTATTTCAACAGGCTTTCGTCTCTGACTGTCAACATTTCGTGCAGCGATTTAGGTGCATCCCACGAACCTGCACCAAGATAGATTGTCAATGTTATCACAGGTAATAATTTATCAGATTTGTAAAAACCTGAAAGAAACTCACCGACATTTTCAGTTTTATCCTTGTGACTTCTGTGCGTTTTTGTGATAGCTTCGATCTGTTCCGTATATTGAATAGCATCATACAGCATATTTCTGGCGGGCATGGCATAATGCAACTCGGATTGAAGTTCCACCGCTAATAACAGATAGGTACAATCCTTATCTGATTTTGCACTGACTATTTTTATCAGATCTCTCTGTTTCTGCACAGGAGAAGCTTTTCCATCCTGCCCATAAGGCAGAGTAATTGCTGTTGTATCAAGTGGTTTTAGCTGATCCGGCTGAATGACCTGTCTGCCACCATACAAGTAAAAATTGAACAAATCGGCAAAGCGGGCATTATCCTGTAAATACTTTTTAGAAACAGCATCTTTATCTGACATTTTCATCACGTCCTTGTGTATATCATATATCGCTTACATTTCATCTGTCAATCAGTTATTTTTCTTTCCGAAAAACTTTGAGAAAAAGCCTTGTTTCTGCTTTGGCTGCTCTGGATCATCCGGAACAGAATTTTCTTTGCTGTTGCTTTGATCGGTAAGCTGTTGTTGGATAGTTCCGGCGTGAAGTGCCTGAGAAGCTGTCAATGCTGCTGTTATGTTCTCCATAGCAGCAGTGATTTGTTCGATTTGCTTGTCTTTAGAAACGATTTGTTCTTGCAATAAACGAATCTGCTCCTGATATGTCCTGATTTGATCGTCCTTAATGCTTAATTGCTCATTCAGAAGAAATAATTGCTTTTGTAAGACATCTATGAGTGCATTTTGGTTTGCGGTTTGCGATTTTACCGGTTCGGTTTGCGATTTTACCGGTTCGGTTTGCGATTTCTGATTTGCAATTTGCGTTTTTACGTTTTCAATTTGCACCTCTGAAAGCAGATACTTATTGCCGGAACGTTTTAGTTTCCCTTGCAAACCTAACACAAATATTGCTTTGCTGATTGTTGTTTTGCTTACACCCAACTGCTCAGCGAGTTGTTTGATTGTCATTTCCATATTTTTTCATTCCCATTTGTGTGGATTTTGGTGTTTTAATCATCCCAATCATCATCAAGAACAGAAGTTGATTCGTATTCGGCAATGTCGTATGTAGCTGGATATCCTGTAGTTTGTTTTCTATCTTGTTGTTCGATTCGTTTCTTTTCAGCATCGTTACAAATCATTTGATAGAAATATCTAAAGCGATTACGAATTTTTCTCTTTTTCTCAACATTAAGCAATCTTAGATATGTTTGTTCAAAATATACCTTGATAGCCTTATCATGTACAAATGTTTTCGCAAAGCTGTAAGCCGACTGTATCTCTTCATGGGTGAAATCACAACTACAGACTTGACGCAATTGAGATATAATATCCCTTCTATCCATAACTTCATCGTCAACTTCGCGCTGATCAGGTAGTAGCGAAACCGTTGGTAGTTCATCGAAGAAAGAGGTCTGCCCCTCTATCTGATCTTGTTTCTGATAGATAAATTTGATTTTTACTACTCTGCGACCTCTTTTGATAGTTTCATAAGCGAAATGGCAGTCTGTTTTCTTGTTTATCTCTTTCGTGGCAGGGTCAAGCACAGCTCTCTTAAATTCCTTGAAAGCTTGATAAGATTCTTGTTTATTACAATCCAAAACACTATCACGCAGCTCGTCAAGCGACAATTCCCATTCGCCACGATAGCGATT
This sequence comes from uncultured Eubacteriales bacterium, assembly GCA_900317795.1. GTDB lineage: Bacteria > Bacillota > Clostridia > Oscillospirales > Acutalibacteraceae > UBA1213. The sequence continues at coordinate 6,970 of ONIF01000085.1, forward strand.
GTGTAGAACGTAAATATACAGCAGATAACTTGCTTTGTGCGTTAGATTGATTACATTTTCAAGGGCATACTTGAAGTAGTGATACTTGCCAATGCAAAAAAACAAGTCTTTTGCTTGTGGTGAACAGCTTAGCTCAATAATAGGAACACCGTAATCGTCCAAGTGATAATATGCAGCGGTAAACAAGACAAATTTCAGAAACGATTTATTGGGCATTTCAAGGGTTACAATTTTTCCAAGCAAGCCTTCTGCATGTTTTTTAAGGACGTCAGCGTTGATTTTGGATATTCCCATTAGTTCCTCATATTCCTCTTTGGTGAAGATAACCGTTGTACGACTATCATCGGCTGCATTGATACGGCTGATATATGTATCAAGCACTTTCAATTCGCCCAAAGAGAACGGAACGGAACGCATAAGCAAAAGGGGGTCAGACTTCTGTACCCAGTATTTTGGGTCAAGGGATCCCTTTATTTCCTCATCTTTTCCTTTTAATCGAGCCATTTAAAAACACCTCCAAGATCTTTATTATAAAATAAAGGTGTATATATGTCAAGTTGTTTTACACCTTTGAGGAACGATCTTTACACCTTTGAGGAACGATCTTTACACCTTTGAGGAACGATCTTTACACCTTTGAGGAACGATCTTTACACCTTTGGTGGTTCGAGCCACCGTTATCAAGTAAGTTATCAAGAATATTATCAAGTATCTTATCAAGTCCTCTTCGTCAAGGGAAAATTTGGCGCTTAAGATCACCCAAAAAAACAAATATTGCCAATTTTATCATCGATTGATGAACTCACAACTAACAAATGAGAAGTTTTTCTTACAGTAGATAGAAAGAACTGTCCAATGAATACAGGCAGCTCTGTTTTGGTTATGTACTTCTTTTCGATAATCTTAACTCTGTTCAGAAGAAGTTGAAGGACTTTGTGGCTTTGGAGTATGAATAGGCTGACCGTTTTGTTTCTTGTTTCGGTAGTATTCAATAAGCTGCTTAATAGGCTCAATGTCCTCTTGTTCCACAGGTCTGCCAAGAAAACTTTCGATCATTGCACCTGTTTCTATCAGTCTTTTTGTTCGGGCTTTTCTCTCCAGAGCCTTCTGCTGCTGTTGCAGCTTCTTCTGCTTTGCTTTGAGTTGTGCAAGCTCTTTTTCTTTCTGTTCTCTCTTGGCATCCAATTCAGCAATTCTTTCTTCATAGGATTTCAATGCAACCACTCCTTTGTCATTCTGCATTTATCGGTGCAGAAGCACCGACTTTATTTTGCTCAACTATGTATCAGAGCTAATTCTATAATACAACAAGTCTTGACAAACTGCAAGCTAAACCGTAAAATAGTAGTTGAGCAAAATAACCGAAAGGCGCACTTATACGGACACACCTACGGCATATCCATATTACGTGCGTGGGGGCTTTGCCCCTCAACCCCACCAGAGCGTTCCCCTCTGGACTTCCCTACCAACAGAGAAAGGAGATTTCGCATTGGCTATCTATCACTGCTCAATCAAAATCGTAGGACGCAGCACAGGACGTTCCGCAACATCGGCAGCAGCTTACAGAGCCGGTGTGAAAATTTACGATGACGAATTAGGAGAGCTTTTTGATTACAGCAAGAAGAGAGGTGTAGTTTTTTCGGAAGTCCTGCTGTGTCCTAATGCTCCGGAAGAGTTTATCGACAGAGAAAAATTGTGGAACTCTGTGCAGGCTATAGAAACTCAGAAGAACGCCCAGCTTTGTAGGGAGATCGAGGTTGCCTTGCCTGTTGAACTGTCAAGAGAAGACCAAATCAGACTTGTAAGAGAATACGTTAAGCAAAATTTTACCTGTAGTGGGATGTGTGCGGATTGGGCTTAAGTCTAACGGAGAATGGGGATCAAAACGCAAGGACAGCTATGCTCTTGATGATCAGGGAAACAAAATTCCTGTTATAGATCCGAACACAGGAAAGCAGAAGATCGGTTCAAGAGGTCGGAAGATGTGGGAAAGAATATCCGTACCGTCAACAGATTGGAACGACCAAAGCAGAGCTGAGGAATGGCGTAAGGGATGGGCAGATGTTTGCAACAAGTATCTGCAAGGCAGAGCAAGGGTAGATCACCGCAGTTATGCCAGACAGGGAAAGAAACAGCTGCCGACAATGCACGAGGGATATGTTGCAAGGAAAATAGCTAAGAGAGGTAAAAAGTCAACCATTATCGAATACAATGCCGATGTCAGACGTACAAATGACTATTCACAGGCAACAGAGCAGGATTTGCAAGCCGTTGAAGCTGAGCTGAAACAGCTTAATGCCGACTTAGAAAAACTCAAATCAGAACAGAAAGGACAGAAAAAGAATGAACTCAATGAACGAATCAGGCAATTACGAGAGCGAGCAAGAAGAATTGATAATCCTGATGGAACAAATTCAGACAACGAACGAAAGATTACAAGCCGAACTGAAAGGATTACAGCAGAAATACAGTCGGCTGCAGCAACAGAGCAGCCAACAGGAAACACAGATACAGATGCTCTTATCAGACAAGCAGAAGCTGTCGGAGCAAGTGCAGAAGCAGATGTTGCAAATACAAGAGTTACAATCGAGCAATCAGAAACTACAATCACAAGTTCAGAAGCTAACCGACAAGAACAAGCAACTATCCGAAGACAACAGGAAGTTGAAAGAAATCGGGGATCAATTGGAAGAAGAAAGAAGAGGGGCTAATCAGCGAGAAGCACAGCTCAAGCGAAAAAATGCTCAACTGCTTGAAAGTATTGATAAGTCCGCAGAAGAAAAGGCAAAAAGAATGGTTCAGTCTATTATAGATGAATACGAAAACAAGCAAAAACGAGTTAATAAATTTGCTGTAGCTACTATCTGGATTTTGATGGTATATTCAATATGTGTAACGGGTGCTTGGATCAGCGACCATATAAGCGTATTTGCAGGTCGGACGGGAGTTGGAAATTTCTTTGTTTCTGTTGGTAATGG
>ONIF01000276.1 GCA_900317795.1 uncultured Eubacteriales bacterium
CCCTTAAAACCCTTTGAGGGCTCCGCCCTCTACCCGCCGGGGCTTCTCGCCCCGGACCTCGCAAGGGGCTAGCCCCTTGACCCGCAAAATTTTCTATTTTTTAGAATATATAAGATAAAATTCGTTTTTTTAGGAAAGGGGTCTGGGGCGCAGAGCCTGCGCTCCCTTAACAAATCAGCCTTGTACTATAAGTCTGTTTTAATGGTAAAATCAGTATTTTATGCATGTCGGGGCATCCCGACCCCTTTGTTTTCAAACAAAGGGTTTCCCCCAGGATAGCTGCCCGGCAAAATTAATTTCCGTAGCCGGTCGGAAGTATTTATTGCATAAATCTACTTGAAATGAGATAATTACCCATCTTTGACAGTCAAAACAACAAAAAACGCCCGTAAACCGCATAATAAGTGGTTTTTGGGCGTTTATTAATTATTTGGAAACGTGGTATGTGAAAGATTTTTTGGAATATGAAAAAATTTTCTTCATATCTGAAAATGGAATTATCTCATAATCAGTTCTTGTGCCGAAAACGTCGTGCAGAACATCGGTGAATTCAGTTCTGGTATAAGCCGGCATATAACCTTCGGAGCTTTTGAAGAATTTTATCTCTTTCAGATTTTTGATTATCTCTGTGACAGTATATTTATGTCCTAAAGATTTTTCAAAAAGCCTGAAAAGCATTAATGAAATGAAACATGTTGTAAAATGAGCTGTTATGCGATTGTCTTTGTGAAGATAGACAGGTCTTGCAGAAAATTCCGATTTCATAATACGAAAACTCTCTTCAATTTCCCAACGTTTTCTGTTGATACGAATGATCTCAGCTGCATCGTCCATAAGATCAGTTGCAACACAGTAAAAACCGTCGTATTTTTCTTCTTCGGCTATTTTTTCTTTGTTTAATGAATATACCTTTTCTTCTGCAATTTCGCCGTTTTCTGTAACATTCGTTTTGGTAATAAATCTCTTAAAATCCGACTGTCTTGTACGTTCTGCTTTCTGAGAAGAGGAAAGAGCTTTTTTAGCTCTTTCAATTTGTTCATTACGTATCATTCTTTGATAATTCATATATTTGATTGAAAATGTAACAATAAATCGCTGTTCAATGTTATTTTCGTTGAACCACTGTTCCTTGTAAAAAATACTGTGCTTGTACTTTTCATAAAGTTTGAGGTCTGATAAAACAACATTCAGATCAAATAAGTCTTTTTCATTTGGCAGATGCCATCCTTTTGGCTCTAATGCCCATTCTTCCTGGAAGCACTTCATTTTCTTTAAGGATTGCACCGTGATAAAGGCTCTGCCTCCGACATCATTGAACCGGCGGTTTGCGGCAGAAGCCAGCCCTGCATCTGTACAAACGACAAATTCGGATTTACCGAAATCCTGTATGATCTGTTTTTCAAGTGGTTGTAAAGTTTTCTGCTCATTTATATTTCCGTCGTGCAGACAAAAGGCAAGAGGAACACCGTCACCATCCATAAACAATCCCATTTCTACTATCGGGTTAGGTCTATTTTCCTTTGATCGCCCATATTTTCTCATTCCGCTTTCCTGCTCTATCTCGAAGTAGTAATTGGTGCAATCATAGTAAAGTATCTTATCGTTTCTTTTTCCGAACTTTAAACTGTTCTTGTAAAGCTCTGCCTGGATATAATCTTTTTCTTCCGCAATAATATCCAAAGCCCGATATACATCCTGCAATTCAAAGTCATATTTTTCAAGCATTTTTTTGGAATATTCAAATGTCCCCAACTTAGAGGTTGGAAACAGTATTCGCCCATAAACAAGTACAGATAAAATGGTAGTCAAATTAAAATAAAAATCATGTCTTCGGCTGATTTTCCGACATATTTTATCAAGTCCCAGAGAATAAAACCACTTCTGTAAAAACAGGTATCCTCCGTCAAACAATACATCCTGCCCCTTGTCTATTTGCTTCTGCACATGATAGGTGATCGTTACAGGTTTAACCTTCTGTATCTTTTCTTCTTCGTTGAGCTTTGCAATATATTCCTTTGCCCACGCTATCGGATCTTCATGTTCCTTCAATAGATCATCATATCTTCCTAATCTCTCTATTATCTTGCTGCCTGTTTTTCCGTCTTCTTTTCTGAAGTTTTTCTTTACGTACAGAGTTTTGTGTCCGTATTTACCGTTGTCGATATATAAATGCATTTTGATGCACCCTTTTATATTATACCACATCCCGCCACATACCGCAAGCAAAATATTTAGATTTGACAAAAAAATTTAGGCGCTATGCGCCTTCCAGAGATTTTTTCTGTTTTTAACTGTCAAAAACCCGTCAAAGACTTCATGCCGCTGCCATCGTAACCGCTTCACCGGAGGACAGACATACTGTCATGTTCCACAAAAATCACGCCGGAAGTTCGTTGTGCCATTCCATTCACACTTCGGTTAAACATCTTGACCTTTCGGGAACATTGTGCTATAATAACAATGGATAGTGGTTAACAGGGACAGTGCACACTCCCGTGCCATCCTCCCCTCTTTCTTGCGAAAATTTGAAGGTGATGCAGGGACACCGATTAGTCGGTGTCCCTGTATTTTTACGCTCCACACATCCCCTCTCCCTGCTATATAAACACGTTCCCCCTCTCTTGTTACACATACCAAGAGAGGGGGAATCTTTCGTCACAGCAGGTTTTTGGAGATCTTCATCGGGCGAGTGTATTTTCGTTTCAAGAAATACGCCGCTCCCACCACCGCGATCAGCCCACAGCCGATGGCAACACTTGTCAGAAAACCTGTGCGGTAGGTCTGATCCATCAGACCGGAGTTGGTAATATTGATGGCTTCCGCCACCGCTATGCCGCCGCCTTCCCGTTCGATGAGAATAGCGGTCTCCAGTACCATCGCCGCATACTCCGACAAGGCATAAAACGCCATGGCAATCAAGGCACACAAAACGCCGCTCTTCTTCGTGGCACGCTGTCCCGTAACAACAAAGCCGACAAACGCCAGCACCGCTATCGGTATGCTCCATAATCCGCTGACCGGCACGATTTGATACAACAGTACGTTCAACAAGGCTCCCAAAGCGGCACCGAAAACGGCACCCAGTAAACCCGCCGCCATGTTCTGCTGTTTTTTCTCGAACAGGTCACGGCGTTTTTCATAAAGCCGCCGCTTGCGT
>ONIF01000122.1 GCA_900317795.1 uncultured Eubacteriales bacterium
TTTATTATTGCACACCGTCTTTATACTATCAGAAATGCGGATAAAATCATTTTCATGAAAGACGGTGACATTAAAGAAGTCGGCAGTCATGAAGAACTGCTTGAAAAGAAAGGCTATTATGCTCAAATGTATGCAAGCGGTATATCAGTTGAATAAAAACAGAGGTGACATTTTATGAAAAGCATAACTTTTGAAGAAGCACAAAAAATTGTGAAACAAGGAGAACTTGTCACAGCGGAGGAACGTAAGATTTTACAAAGAGAACGTCTGCACACTCTTGTTGACTATGCAAGGGAAAATTCTCCCTATTTAAGAGAACTTTACAAAGACCTGCCCGAAAATTATGAATTATCGGACTTGCCTGTTTTTGAGAAGTCGGACGGTCTTGCACACTACAATGAATGGGTGACGGATACAGACCTTACACTTGATAAAGTGCGTGAATATCTCGCAAGGGACAGTGCAGACAATTCCCTTTTGCTCGGAAAATATACCGCTTTGCAGACTTCGGGTTCAACGGGAAATCCCCTGCCGATGGTAAGGGATATGCACAGAAATCAGATACATACTCAACTTTTATTACAAAGACTTATGCACCCCGTTCCGCAGGGATATTATGACCATTCCAAGCATAAAATGGCATTTATCGTGCATTTGTCAACATCAGCGTCAAGTTACGGTTCATACTTAAAAACCAAAGCCCGTCACCCCGGCTTTGAAGATAATATTACAGCTATTTCCATTTTGGACAGTGCCGAACAGATGGTAAAAAAATTAAATGAATTTCAGCCTGAAATTATCGTTGCCTATCCACCGTCACTTGTCATGCTTGCAGAGGAACAGGCAAAAGGCAATCTTAATATCAAATTGGGCTTGATAGTCAGTTCCGCAGAACTTCTCACGGAAGAAAATTATTATCGTATCAAAGAAGTTTTCCAATGCCCGATTTTAAACAATTACTGCATGACAGAGGGCGGTGAAATTGCCATGACGCATGATTGTCCTCATCTGCATATCAATGAAGATTGGATTATTATAGAACCTGTTGACGAAAACCGTCAGCCCGTGAAAAACAGCGATGAATTTTCATCGGGTATTCTTGTAACAGACCTTTCTAATTTCGTTCAGCCGATAATAAGATATTATGTCAGTGATTCTGTGCGTATTCTTAAAGATAAATTTGAATGTTCGGATTTGCCCGTTATGGAAATTCGTGGAAGAATTTGGGAGAGTTTCACTATCGGAGGAAAGAATTTCAGTACAAAGGGACTGGAAGTAAAAGCGAAATTCTGCAAAGGCTTGTGTCAGTATCAGTTTGTGCAGACAGATGAAAATTCTATGGAGATACGTGGAATTGTTTCGGCAGGCTGTGACAAGGCACAAATACTTGACAGTCTGGCAAAAAATATTGCCGTATATTTTGCAGAGGCAGGGTGTGAAAATATCCGTATCACTTACAGTGAAGAACCCTTGCTTCATAATGCCAAAGGCGGTAAAACTCCCATGTACAAGAGGATATGATTTATGAGTGAATTGAAAATTTTGTTTGCAGGCGATACTTTCCCTGTTGCGGGTAATATGGAACTTTTCCGTGAGGGAAAAAAAGAGGAAATTTTCGGTAAAAAAGTATGTGAGCTTTTTGAATCGGCAGATTACAGTGTATGCAATTTGGAGGGCTGTCTGACGGATACGGGAATACCTGTTGAAAAAGTCGGTCCTTCCGTAAAAGCCCCCACCGATACGCTTAATGCAATTTCCAATCTCGGTATAAAAGCGGTTACTCTTGCCAATACACATACATTTGATTTCGGTCTTGACGGTCATAATGAAATGCGTTCGGCACTCAAAAAATATCACATAAACTTTTTCGGCACGGGCGACAATGTTGATAATATCAAATCCCATATCACGCTTGATATGAAAGGGAAAAAAATCACTCTTTATACCGTCACGGAATTGTTTGCATTCAATACCCCCGACAAAAATAAAGCAGGTGCAAACGGCTATGATGAATACAGGGTATGCCGTGAACTTGCCGAACTGAAAGAAAATTGTGATTATCTTGTTGTACTGTATCATGGCGGTGCTGAAATGACGCATTTCAATACTCCGAAAATAAGACAGCGTTTTCACCGCATGGCAGATAACGGGGCAGATATAATTATTTCCCAGCATACTCATGCAATGGGATTTGAAGAATACTATAAAAATTCCTATTTGCTTTACGGTCAGGGAAATTTCTGTTTCAATCTCAGCAAGAATATTTCGGAATTTACCGAAAGCGGAATATTGCTTGAAGCCGTGTTCGGTGAAAACGGTTTTGCTATAAAAAAGCATTTGGTAAAGCGTACAGAAAAGGGCTGTGAATATGACGAAAAGCAGGATTTTTCCGCTTTTGAAGAAAGAAGCCGTCTGCATGACAGACTGATAAAAGGCAATGAAGATGCTGAGAATATTTTTCAAGAGGAATTTTCGGATTACTGCCGAAATATGTGGTTTACAAGATTGATGCGTGTGTTTAGGGGGATCAATCCCGAAGATGACAAGGCACTTGCAGACCTCTCCCAAAAAGAACAGGAAAATTATTTGCTTTCCCAATTTACAAAAAGTCAACTGCTTGCCATACAAATGATGCTTGCGAATGATGAATTCAATGAAATTGCTCTGAATTTCGTTACACAGGCAATCAATAATAAGGAATGATAGTTATGAATTCTATTGTAAAAAAACTGAAAGAAACCATAAAAAATTATCCCGATACCCTTGCGGTAGTCGAGCAGGGGGAAAATAACCAATACACTTATGCCCAACTCGGTGAACGTGCCGCCAAAATTGCCGCAAAATTGATACGTCTGGGTGTCAAGCCGAATGATTTTGTGATGATAATGCTCCCGAGAAATAAAGATTATATTGCGTCAATGTACGGTGTATGGCTTGCGGGAGCAGGATTTGCACCGCTGTCACCGACATATCCGCCCGAAAGAATTGCCTATATCCAAAGTGACTGCAAGGCAAAAGTTGTCATTGATGAGCGTTTTCTCCGTCATATAGAGGAGGAAACTCCGCTTACAGACGAAATCGAAACAGATTTTTCCGCACCTGCCATTCTGATATATACATCGGGTTCAACGGGTAAACCCAAAGGGGTACTTCACTCTTTCGGAAGTATCACCGATTCTGTTTTTCGCTATATGGAATATGCCAATACATCTGTCGGATTCCGTGCGGCACTTGGAGCACCTTTTACTTTCGTTGCTTCTGTACAGGGTGTTTTTGCACCGTTGTGCAGTGCCAATACAGCATATCTCATTCCGTATGAGTTTATGAGAGATCCCGAACTTTTAGCCGACTACATCGAAGAAAAACAGATAAACCGTTGTTTTATCAGTCCGAAAATGCTGAAAGTTTTCCGTGCAAAAGGAAATTCTCTTAAAGTCGTTTCAACGGGCAGTGAAAGAGTTTCCGATACATACAGTGAAGATTATAAAATTCAGGTCGCCTACGGTCAGACGGAATCCGCAGGTGCGGTCATGATGTTTGAGATAGATAAAAAGTATGACAATACGCCCATAGGCAAGCCTATCGGAAATGTGAAAGTATATCTTCTTGATGAAAATAACAATCCTGTTGATGAAGGTGAAATCTGCCTTGCGGGATATTTTGCAGACGGTTATTTGAATATGCCCGAACAGACCGCAAAGACTTTTATTGACAATCCTTTTTATGAAAAAGACGGTTTCCCGAAATTGCTCCGTACAGGCGACATCGGCAAACAAAGTGAAAACGGCAATTATATTTATTTGAACCGTAAAGACTGGATGGTAAAAATAAACGGTCAGCGTGTCGAGCCGGGTGAAATTGAAACGATTATCAAGAATACAGACGGCATTTTTGACGCTGTTATCAAGGATTTCAAAAACCGTTACGGACAAGTTTATCTTGTTGCATACTACGTTGAAAAAGAGCCTGTCGAGGTTAATGAGATACGCACGGCTATTGCTCAAAAACTGCCGTCATATATGATACCGTCATTTTTTGTAAAGCTGGATAAACTGCCCGTTAATGCCAACGGCAAATTGGACAGGTCAGCCCTGCCCGAAGTGGAAGCAGGCAAATTCAAAAATGAGTATGTCGCACCCGAAACGGATTTGCAAAAAGCACTTTGTTCCGCATTTGAAAAAATACTCGGTGTAGAGCGTGTCGGCATAGATGACGATTTCTTTGCACTGGGCGGAGATTCCATTAAATCTGCCATGACTGCAAGGGAATGTGAATTGTATTTTGTTACGATAGCGGATATTTTCAAGGGCAAAACCCCCCGTGGCATTGAGAAAATCCTGTTGAAAAAAGCCTCCCAAAAATCAAATTCCGCCAAAAAGGAAAAACCGCTGTTTTATCCTCTGACACCCTCCGAAAGAGGTATGTATATAGAGCAAAAACTGAATGAAAAATCCGTTGTATATAATCTGAATTTAGCGGTAAATTTTCAAGGCACTGACTTTGACACGGTAAAATCCGCATTGAAACAGGTTTTTTCGGCACATGAGGCTTTCCATTCCATGTACGGTGAAGAAAACGGTATTCCCGTGAGAATCCTCACCAATGAACTGCCTGCAATAGAAGAAAAAACAGCCGTTTCATTTGAAGATGTAAAATACATTGCCGATATTTATGCAGAGCCTTTTCAGCTCAATAATGAAATTCCCGTCCGTCCGATGTTATACCGATTAGATGACGGAAGTACGGCTTTACATCTTGCCATTCATCATATTGCATTTGACGGGGGTTCGGCAGGTACATTTATCAATGAATTGATGAATGCCATTCAAGGAAAAGCCCCCCAAACAGATACAGACCTTTCGGACTTGTATAACCGTCCCGTTGATACCGAAAACGGCTTGCAATTTTACAGGGAGTTATTCAAAGACGGTGTACCCGTGAATGAAATGCCGATTAAAAATAAACGTCCCAAAGTTCACCCTCTTTCCAATAAAGAGATAATCTGCGAACTTGACAAAGATAAATTGAACAGTATCGGTGATACTGCCAAAAATTACGGTGTGACGGAATTTGAACTGATTTTTTCAGCCGTTTCAATGGCTCTTGCAAAATATACCGTTTCCGAAGATGTCGTTTTAGGCATTCCTGCCAATATGCGTCCGTCGGGGGCTGAAAATGTCATCGGAATGTTTGTCAATACCGCCCCTGTGCGTATTCGTGTGCCGAGAAATGGAACGATTTCGGAATATCTTTCCAATGTCAGCACTGCCGTCAGAAATGCGACTTACGGTGCATCTTTGCCGTTTGAGGATATTGTTGCGGAATTTGTCAAACAGCGTGATGAAAGCCGTAATCCCATATTTGACGTAAGTGTTAATTATTTGCATAAGCCGACTGTCATTGAAAATAACGGTCTGCGTGTATCGCTGTATTCGCCTTTGCAGAAAATGAGCCGTGATTTCGGTATAGTAATGCGTCGTGGTGAAAATGACTTGAAAATTACTCTGCAATATTCCGATGAATTGTTTGAAGATAGAGTTGCCGAAAACTTTCTTTCACAAATTCTCCATACACTCAGTTTAATTGAAAACGGTGCCGACACGGTAAAAAATGCCCTTGTCATGCCCGATGAACAGAAAAAAGCACTTTACAGATTTTCTGTTGAGTGTCTGACGGAAATAAAACCATGTTTATTACATCAGCTTTTGGAACGTCAGGCAAGTGAAATTCCCGATAAAACGGCACTTATTGCGGAAGATATAACTTTGACATACCGTGAGCTGAACGCACAAGCTAATATTGTTGCGAATAATCTTATTGAAAAGGGTATCAAAACAGGTGACAGTGTTGCCATTCTTCTGCCGAGAAAATCAAGTTTCTTTGCGTGTATGTTCGGTGTGAATAAAGCAGGTGCGGCATTCATACCATGTGACCCGCAATATCCTGCCGACAGGATAAACCACATCATCACCGATTCCGAAGCCTCTTATATCATCACAACAAGCGACAAACTTTTGGATTATCCCATTGAAAAGGCGATAGATGTTTCAGATATTACAG
>ONIF01000009.1 GCA_900317795.1 uncultured Eubacteriales bacterium
CTGATTTTTGTGAAGCTTTGTTTATATGGACTTCTTAGAAGGACGAGGAAAGCAATTCCACAATCTCTTCCCTGGCCGGCATTTCTTTTCCGGCAGGTTGTTGGGAATCTTCAGCTCCACGTCCGGGAACTCCGCCATGCGGTAACTGCCGCGGGTCTGGCGGAAAAGATGAACGGTGAAGTTCTTGCAGACATAGATATCACCTTTGTAATGGGCCCGCTGAAGCTTGCCGTCGGCTTTGTCATAAAGCTCCTTGCCCATTCCGGGATACTGAGCGCCCTGACCTGAAAATACAAACGCTGTTTTTTTCATAGAGTATCATCCTCCGTTTTTATATATCAGTCCTTGCCCTTCCAGCGAATAAGGCAGCTTCCTGTCGTAAGGCCTGCACCGAAAGCGCACATTGCTATGATATCGCCCTTTTTGAGAAGTCCGGCACGATTTGCCTCGTCAAGAGCAAGCGGAACACTGCCCGATGAAGTATTTCCGTAGTGGTTGACATTGCAGAAGAATTTTTCTCTCGGTATGCCAAGATTTTTGGCAGACGCATTTATAATTCTTATATTAGCCTGATGCGGTATAACGCAGTCAACATCATCTTCTGTAAGACCTGCCTCGGCTATAACCTTTTTGATGCCTGTTGACATAGCATTGACAGCAAATTTATATACCTCGTTGCCTGCCATATGAAGAACGGCCTTTTCTTCGGGATGACGATAGAAAGGAGATGAATTTGTACCGTGAGGTATTCTCAAAACCCGGTCATTTCCGACAGCCGTCAAATTGATTGCAAGAAGGTCATCACCCTCTCCCAAAACTACCGCTGCACCGCCGTCACCGAACAATACACAAGTTGCCCTGTCCTGCCAGTCGATGATATTGGAAAGATTATCCATTGAAACTATCAAAACATGCTTTACTTTTTTTCTGACAAAATAGCCGTCTGCAACGTCGAGTGCATATATAAACCCCGAACAAGCCGCATTTACGTCAAATGCAGGACACGTCGCACCGATTTCTTTTTGTATCACGCAAGCCTGTGACGGTGTAATATCCTCTCCAAGCATGGTAGAACAGATTATCAAATCAAGCTGTTCGGGCGTTACACCTGCATTTTCCAAGGCATTTTTCGCAGCCTGTACGGTCAGCTCCGTAATTGTTTCATCTTTGCAGATATGCCTTTCTTTAATACCCGTTCTTGTTGTTATCCATTCATCATTCGTTTCAACCATTGTTGACAATTCCTCATTTGTCAGAACATACTTTGGAACAGCCTTTCCCGTTCCCAAAACAGTAAAACTCATTAAAACAGCCTCCCAAAAATGCAAATATATATACAATCTCAATTTATTAAGTACCCATTAAAATAACTATCACCTAATTTTATAATAAATTCATGATTTTGTCAATGATAAATGGAAAATCCAAACAGAAAATAAATCATCTCTTGACGAGGGGCATTTTATAATATAAAATGATTGGTATAATATAAGTATGGAAGTGATTGTGTGAAACGAAAAGCATTGTCGATTGTATTAAGAACTGTTATTCTGATAATATCTGTTTTAATGATATACTGGTACAGCGTATCAACGATATTCAATATAGGGACTGTTCTGGGAAACCTGTTTTTTGCATGGGCAGGGGCAAACTGCATATTTTGGGATAAAGTATATCAACTTATCCGAAAGATGAAACAAAACAAAACTGCGAAAATTATTTACAGAGTGCTTTGCATATTGTTTGCGGTAATGCTTTTATGGGTAGCAATGATACTTTGTGCTATGGCATACTTTTCCGCAAGACCGCCTAAGGAAAATGCAACTGTTGTTGTATTGGGCTGTCAGGTGAGGGGAAATACACCAAGCCTTTTACTGAAAAAACGCATTGACACGGCTTTTGAATATCTCAAAGCAAATCCCGATGTAAAATGCGTTGCGTCGGGCGGTCAGGGCAGTGACGAAAATATCAGTGAAGCCGAATGTATCAAAGAATATCTTGTCGATATGGGCATTGATGAAAGCAGGATATTCATTGAAAACAAGTCCGTCAATACAAATGAAAATATCAAGTTTTCGGCTGAAATCATCAAAAAGAACGGTCTTAACGAAAACATGGCAATAGTGACAGACGGTTTCCATGAAATGCGGGCGGCACTCATTGCAAAGCGTCTGGAATATGAATGCGGTGCCGTTTCGTCAAAAACTCCCATGAGATATGTTTCGGCATTTACTACCCGTGAAGTTATCGCATTGACTGCGGCTTTACTTTTGAACAGATAAAGGAAGATGTGAATTGAAAAAGAGATTATTTTTGTCTGTACTTGCAATAGCCCTTATGACAGCGATATTTGCACTGCCTGTACTGAATGCAAGATATATTGATAACACGTATTCCGCCCCAAGCGATACCGTTTCAAAAGCCCCTGTTGCAATCGTCACCCCTCCCCCCAAAAAAGAGGAAAACAACCCTCAAAAAGAAACAATTCAAAAATCTGATGAAAGTGTAAATTTTATTATAGAACTCAATTCCGAACCGCTTATTGATATGGTCATAGACGGAAAATATCAAAGCATACCCGAACTTGTTCTCTCAGATGACGGCAGAAGTATTCTTGACGCAATCAAAAAAAATCAGGCTGTCGTAAAGGCAAGCATTCAAAAACTCATACCCAAATCCGATTTTTCCGAAAGCTATACCTATTGTGCATTGATAAACGGCTTTTCCGTAAAAGCCCCCGAAAGTGCAAAAGAAAAAATTCAAAAAATAAACGGCATAAAAAACGTTCTCCTTGATGATGTCATTCTGTATGAACAGGATATTTCGGATATTCCCTCTGCTGCACAAAATATCTCAAATGAACAGCTCTCTCTTTTGAATTACGACTCCTCTCTTGACGGGCAAAATAATTTAATAGCCGTTATCGACAGCGAATTTGATGTTCTGCATGAGGCTTTCTCGGTACAGCCCGATACTGTAAAATACAACATGGACTATACGAAAAATATTTTCAGTGCCGTGAATTTCAGTACGGGCAGCGACTGCAAATTTGAAGATGTATTCAAAAGCGATAAAATCATATATGCCTACGACTATGCGGACCGTGACACGGATACAAGAGAAAATCACTCTCACGGCACGGCTGCTGCCGCCCTCATAGGCGGAAATGACAGTGAAAGCCTTTTCAAAGGCATTGCCTATAATTCACAGCTTGCATTGATGAAAGTCTGCGGCAGTGACGGACTTGCACACGCTGACAAAATCCTTGCCGCCCTTGACGATTGTGCAAAGCTCGGCACGGATATTATCAATATAAGCCTTGGCAGCGAAAATATTTCAAATATATTTCAATCTCCCTTTGAAAAGCTTGCCAAAACAGGTACGGTTATTATATGCCCCTGCGGAAATGACGGCTTGATTGAAAATAAAAATACCTACTATGCAGACTACGGCTCTTTGAATTATATTTCGGGATATGAAAATGTCATCTCCGTTGCATCTTCAACCAACCCTCTTATATCTGCAAATTATATAAAAGCAGATGAAAATTCTTTTCTTTACAGTGATGTCAAGTGCATTGAAAGTGAACTTGCATTCACTGATGTTACAGAAAAAGAATATATTTTCCTTTATGAAAATGAAGATGGAAATTATGATTTTTCACAGGCTGAAAATAAAATTGCCATTATAGAAACAGACCTCTCCGAAATTCAGAACCTTGCACAGCAGGCTTTTATTTCGGAGGCGAATGCGATTGCATTCATAGACAGCGGTAATTTTGAAAATGACAGAAATATCTCTCTTGAAATCAAAAATATCCCTGTTATAATCATTGATGACGATTACACAAACTATTTTTACGAACACCCCGAAGGCGTTATTGAAACAGGCGAAAATGCCGTTTTGACGGAAAGTCAAAAGGGAAATGGAATGTCGGATTTTTCCTCATGGGGCGTTACGGCTGACTTGAAATTAAAGCCCGAAATAACCTCTGTCGGAGAGGGCGTGTATTCCGCAAACCATAAGGGCGGATATGAATATATGTCGGGAACATCTTTTTCCTCGGCACTCATATCGGGCACTTATGCCGTGATAAAGCAGTATCTTTCACAGTATGAATGGTATAATTCTCTTTCACAAGAGGAAAAATCAAAGATAATTACCGCTTTTATTATGAGCAATGCCGAACCTGTAAAAATATACGACTATGCCGATGACGAACTTTTATATATTTCTCCCGGAAAGCAGGGGGCAGGTCGTGCAGATATTCAAAGTGTTATCCAATCGGGTGCATACCTCTGCACAGAAAATAACGGTATGCCCAAAGCAAGTATCGGTGACGGCATGAACGGAAAATATAATTTCTCTTTCTTTGTGAGAAACGTTTCCGAAGAAACACAGGTATTTTCATTCAATCACTTTATCGCAACGGATAAATATGAAGTGACTGACGGTAAAATCATCAATACATTTGAGCCGTATTCTTTGAAAAATTTCTCGGAAGTGAAATTTTTCTCTGACGGCAGGGAAGTAACGGAAATTGAAGTGGCAGGCGGTGAACAGACTGAAATTTCCGTTGAAATCAAAATCAATGCAGAGGAATTGCAGGAGTTTTTCCCCAACGGCTTTTATATAGACGGCTACACTGTACTTGAAAACCAAAACGGCAGAACGCTGAATTTTCCTTTCATGGGATTTTTCGGTGAATGGGAAAATATAAACCCCTTTTACGAAGAAATGGAAACCGAACAAAGTTCACTTGTTTCGGTTGACTACAATGCAGACAGCGAGCCTGTCAAAATTGACGGCTATATGTCCAAAAACATGACGGGCAATTTTTACGACATACAGCAGATGAAAAATTCATATATTCTCCCTGATTTCAGACTTATGCGTGATGTATATGACTTTACAGTGACCGTTTCAGATACTAATGGAAAAGCACTGTTTTCAAAGAATTTCGGCACGATAGGAAAAAATTCCGGTGAACTTTACACAAACTTAATATCTGACAGTGCCGATATTGCGGAATTTTTCTCCAATCTTGCAGACGGAGAATATATATACTCTGTTTCTGCAAAAACAATGACTTCTTCCGGCTCTCTCTCTCAAAATTTATACAGTATCAATTATCCCTTTATAATGGACAGCCAAAAGCCTGAAAATCTTTCTTCCAAGACCTTTCACGAAAATGATGAAACATATCTTGAATTGATTGCAACCGACAATGAATTGATAAAGGGCTTTGAGCTTTATACATCAGCCTATAACAGCAAAGAAAAAAAATATGAATATGCCGACAAGCTTGATGACCTCAAAAATGCAGGCTATATCCCCGAAAATGTATGCTCCCTTGAAAACATCTCCGAAAATGCCGACGGCTCTGTAACATACAAATATAATATCACATCACTTTATGACGAACTGATAAAACTGCAGTTTATGACAAGAACAAGCATTTCACCTTTTTCGCCTTTGCGTATCGCATACAGGGCTTTTGACGGGGCTTACAACTCCACGGATATAAAAACTGCCGATGCAGTCACATATAAAAAAGCTGTATTCTCTTTCACGGACCAAAATGGAAAGCCTGCTCAAAATATAAAAATCGCCCTCGGTGATAAAATCATATCTTCCGATAAAAACGGCAATGCTGTTTTTGAAAATCTCCTCTCGGACATATACCTTGCGGAAATCATCTCTCTGCCCGAAAACTACTCCTGCAGTGAGAAATATTTCATAGTTGAAATTGAAAACTTAGACTATACAAATGAAATATCCGTTGCTTTCAGCGGAGAATACCCCGAACCCTCCGAAGAAGAAAGCAGTGTTCCCGATAAAACAGAAAACAGCTCCCCCGAAATACAGCCCGACTTTAACGGTGACTCCCCCGCTTACTCTATCATATTCATAGGAATACTTGTTATCATAAGTTCTGTTGCATTCATTCTCAACAGGCAAAAAAGAAAATAAAAGCATAAAAAATGTAAAAATGCCTTGTTTTTTGACGAACTTTTTTATATAATGTAAAAAGTAATGCTTTGTATAGAAATATGGAGGTAATATAAATGGTATATTTATTTTTGGCAAATGGTTTTGAAGAAATAGAGGCTCTTACCCCTGTTGATATTCTCAGGAGAGGTGGAGTGGAAGTGGTAACTGTCGGCATTGGCGGGACTGAAATAAAAGGTTCCCATAATATCACCGTAAAGACTGACATATCCGATAGTGATTTCAGCCTGCTCAATGACGTTGACGGCATTGTCCTGCCGGGCGGAATGCCGGGAACAAGAAATCTTGAAAAATCCAATAAAGTGATAAAAGCTGTCACCTACTGCAATGAAAGAAATCTTGTTATTGGTGCGATATGTGCAGCACCGTCAATTCTCGGTCACCTGGGCATTCTTAAAGATAAAAAAGCCACTGCTTTTCCGGGATTTGAAAGGGACCTCTTTGATGCAAAAATAGATACAGAGTATGTTTCCGTTGACGGCAATATCATCACGGCAAGGGGTATGGGCGTATCCGTTGACTTTGCCCTTGAACTCCTGAAAGCCTTTAAAGGTCAGGATACTGCCGATAATATCAGAAAATCAATTCAATGCAGATGACGGAAGATATAAAAATACAAAAAAATCTGTTCAGAGAAAAATATAAGAAAATACGCTCGGAAATTCCCAAAGACCAAAAAGCACTTTTTGACAAGGCAATTTTTGAGCGTGTCATATCCCTCCCGCAATACAAGAACTGCCAATATCTTTTCACATACGTTTCCATAGAAAGTGAAGCTGATACTTTACAGCTTATTAAATACTCTCTTTCCAACGGAAAAAAAGTGGCAGTTCCAAAGTGCGGGAGTAATCACGGAATGGATTTTTATATCATAAACTCCCTTGACGACCTCGAAAAAAGTTCTTTCGGACTTTTGGAACCGAAAACGGATATATGCATGAAAGCCCCAAATGACTGCAATGCTTTATGTATCGTTCCCGCAGTCTGCTTTGATGTGAAAGGCTGTCGAATAGGCTATGGCGGAGGATATTATGACAGATTTCTTTCGGGATTTCTCGGAGATACCGTTGGTATCTGCTATCATAACTGCCTTTGCGGAGAACTCCCCAAAGATATTTATGACATATCAGTCAATATTCTTGTGACCGAAAATGCTTTTCACGATATTAAAAGGAGTGATAAAATTTGAGCGACGAAATAGAAAAAAAGCGACAGCAAAAAGTTGCTAATTTCAAGATAAACTTCGATGAAAACGAGGTTTTTGACCTGCCCCAAAACGAGGATATAACAAGTTCTTCACAAAGCTCGGAAAGTGAAGGTGCTGTTTTCGGTGACAACTCCGAACTTGAAAACGTCACCGACATATCAAGCGGTGAGGAAAGCCTGAAAGAATATCCGTCTGACAGGCGTTCGGTGAGAAAAAGGCATCGCCTTGCGAATAAACGCAGACGCAAAAAAGCCAAATCAAATAAAATCGTTTTCCGTGTAGTCTGGATTACAATGGTAATACTTGTATCCATTCTTTTCGGTGAATACCTTATGATAGGTATCAATGACCTGCTTGCGATAGGCAGAGAAGAAGAAAAAAGTGTTTCCGTCACCATATCCGAAAGCGACAACATCGACAAAATAACCGATATGCTCTATGACAAGGGCATTATTAAAAACAAGCTTTTCTTCAAGCTGTATGCGGTTGTTACGAAATCAACCTCGGGCTTTACGAGAGGCACTTTTGACGTAAGCACCAATAAAGATTATCAGGCTCTTATCAATTATCTGCAATCGGATATGAACCGTACCGATGTAGTTACCATACGCTTCACCGAGGGCATGAATGTTCCCGAATATGCAAAACTCCTTGAAAAAAATAATGTCTGCAATGCGGAGGATTTTGAAAAAGCCTGCAAGTCATCAATGTTTGACGAGGACTATGACTTTATCAAAAGCATTCCGAACGCCCAAAAAAGATATTATAAGCTTGAAGGCTATCTTTTCCCCGATACCTATGACTTCTATGTTGGTGAGGACATAGACTCCGTCATCAGAAAATTTCTCGCCAACTACAGAAGAAAAGTATATCAGACCAAAACCCGTGTGAAAGGCTTTGATAAAAAAGTCACTCTTGCACAGCGTGCCGAAAGTATGGGTATGACAATGGAAGATATTCTCACACTTGCCTCTCTCATACAGGCAGAGGCTGCTAACGAAAGAGATATGTATATGATTTCTTCCGTACTCTATAACCGTCTTTCAACTCTCGATAACGACGGTGTGAACTGGTATGGTGAAAGCGGTCTTTCAAAACTCCAGCTTGACTCTACACTTTTCTATCCCTATTCCACTCAGGCTGACGTTCCCGTTGCCATAAGAAACACTTATATCAGCGATTACAGCACCTATGAATATGAGGGACTTCCCGCAGGTCCTATATGCAACCCAAGTCTTGCCGCAATAGAAGCCGCTGTATCTCCCAATGATACCAACTATTTCTACTTCTGCCACAAGGCTGCAACAGACGATGAAGAAGCCGTTGCATACTATGCCGTTACCTACAACGAGCATATCAACAACCAGTATGCCGCAGGACTCCTCTCTTAAAATTAGCAATGTGCAATGAGCAATGATTGAAACAAGAAACTGCATTACTGTTTTTTAATGGTAATGCAGTTATTTTTTGATTTATGACTTGTAAAAAACGAAAAATAAGTATATAATCAAATCAGCAATCTACAGCAAAGGAGTGAATGTTTTTTTATGGAGGAAATGATTGCCAAAATAGTTGAAATGGACAAAAAAGCCCGTGAAATGAATGAAAAGGCTCAGAAAACCAAACTCAACTATGAAAATGAAGTCCTGCTCACAAAAGAGAAAATTAAAACCGACTATCTTGAAAGAGCAAATAAACGTATTTCCATCAATCAGCAGACCGCTCAAAAACGTGCAGATGAAAAGCTTGCGGGAATTACCGAAAAAAATCAAGCTGTCATTGAAAAACTCGAAAAATCCTATGCCGAAAACGGTGATAAATGGGTAAATGAAATAGTGGAAAGAGTTATCAATTAAAGCGGAATGTTGAGGATTGATATGAAAAATCTCTCCACACTCCACTCCCCACTCTCCACACTCATATAAAGGGGGTGACTTTGTGTCATCACAGTCAGCAAATGCCATTCTTGCAAAAGCAAGGGCTATGTATGGAAAATGCCTTAAAGAAGCCGACTATCAAGGACTGCTCAACTGTAAAAGCGTTACCGAAATAGCCGCTTATCTCAAACAGCGTACTGCTTATTCCTCTGCAATAAGCGGTATGAATGAAAATGAAATACATCGTGGACAGCTTGAAACAAAACTCCGTCAGGAATTGTATTTTGACCTTTTCGCCCTGTCAAGATATGCCCATGAAGATACTCTCGCATTTTCCGATTTCGTCATTTCCAAAATGGAAATTGAACAAATTATCAAATGTCTTATGCTCGTCAATATAGGCAAGCCCGAAGAATACGTATATTCCATGCCGCTGTCACTTGACAAGTTCGCCAAAATCAGTCTTGAAGCCCTTGCAGGTGTCCGCTCATACAGCGATATGCTTGACGCTCTCAAAGGCTCGCCTTATTATTCCGTTCTTTTGCAGTTCAGTCCAAAGGATAACGAAAGAATTAATATCACTTATATAGAAATCGCTCTCGAAAACAAAAGCTATGAAAAAGCGATCGAAACAATTCAAAACGGCAAGCATAAAAGCGATAAAAAAGAACTTCTCGATATATTTTCCTCTATGCTTGATATTGAAAATATGTCAAGAATCATCAGACTTAAAAAATATTACGGCTTTTCGGAGGAAGAAATTATGCCTATGCTCATACCCTACGGCAGACTTTCCCAAAAAATGCTTTCCGAACTCTGCAAAGCCGAAAATGTCGATAAAATATTTGACATTCTGAAAAATACCTATATAGGCAGGCTTATTTCCGAACTCCGCTGCCATGAACAAAATCAAATGGCAGATGTTATGATATACAATTACTGCCGCCATCATTTGAGGCTCTCGCCTAATCCCACTATCGTTATGATTTCTTATATATATCTGCGTGAGATAGAACTTAAAAATATCGTCAATCTCATAGAGGCTGCACGATACGGCTTACCCGCTGACGAGAAGGCTAAACTTCTTATCAAATAAATTTTTGCAAATTTTTTAAAGGAGGTGATCTCGTGTCAGTGAAGCAGGTCAAAGCGATAAGCATAATAGGTCTGATGTCAGAGCTTAATAAAGCTGTCAAATTCTGCGGTGATTCCCAGATGTTTCACCCTGATGATACTATGCTTTTCTACTCCGATACTCAAAACTTTGTCCCCCTGCATAATAAAAATACTTATGCCGAGTATATCCGTCAATTAGAGGACTCCGCCAAACTTCTTGGATTCAAGCTTGAATACAAAAAGTCCAAAGACCTCAATGCTGGTGAAAGTGCGGTGATAAAATACGTCAGCTACTTTGTTTCAAAAACAAGCGGTCTTGCCGATAAAAAACTTCATTTACAGCAGGATATCGAACAATGCAAAAGGGATATTGAAAAAGTAAATCACTTTGTAGGGAGCAATATCAATTTCACGGAAGTTCTCCAATGTGAATTCATAACCCCGAATTTCGGCAGAATGCCTGTCGAAAGCTATGAAAAGCTTGCACAATATGCCGAAAATCCCTATGTGCTTTTCTTCCCGTACACGAGCGACAGTACACATTATTGGGGTGCATATTTCACTCCCCCCGAACAAAAAGAAGATGTTGACAGAATTTTCTCCTCGCTGTATTTCGAGAAATTCGACATTCCGAAATCGGCAGGCACTCCCGAACAATACAAGTCAACTCTTGAAAAAAAGCTTGAAGAACTGGAACATGAACTTGAAGAAGTTCAATATAAAATCGACGATTTGCTTGAAGACGAAAAAGAAAAATGCTGTGCCTATTACAGCAAGCTTCAGGAATTCGACTCCTACAACGAGATTAAAAACCACGTCTATAAGTATAACAAGAGTTTTATTTTGGTCGGCTGGATTCCTGCCGAAAAAGAAGATTTCTTTAAAAAACAGCTTGACGGCATAAAAAGTATTGAATACTCCATAACAGACGGCAAAGACGTTTTGAAACTCTCTCCCCCTGTTATTATGAAAAATCCGCCTTTTGTAAGGCTGTATGAATTTTTCGTCAAAATGTACGGTATGCCCAATTATAACGAGTTTGACCCGACTTTATTCGTTGCCGTTACATATACCCTTTTCTTCGGTATCATGTTCGGTGATGTCGGTCAAGGACTTACTCTTTCAATCATCGGATTTTTAATGTGGAAATTCAAGAAAATGGAAATCGGCAAAATCCTTGTCCCCTGCGGTATATCAGGCACGATATTCGGCTTTTTATACGGCTCCGTATTCGGATTTGAACACGCCCTTGACGGCATACATTCCGCCCTTTTCGGCACTGACGGCAAACTCTTTGAAGTAATGGAGTCTGACAGCATTAACCTCATCATTTACGGCTCTGTTGTAATAGGCTTTGTCACGATTGCAATATCAATGATAGTGAATATCTTCTCATGCTTCAAGAGAAAAGACCTTGAAAATGCCCTTTTCGGTGCAAACGGCATTGCAGGATTTGTATTTTACGTTTCACTTTTGGTAGGTCTTGTTTTGCAGATGTTCTTGGGACTGGAAGTGATGAACCCCGTTTATATCATTTTCCTTATCGCACTTCCGCTTGTCGCAATTTTCCTCAAAGAACCTCTCGGCACTCTCATAGAGAAAAAGAAACATGATGAGCCTTTCAAATGGGGTGCATACTGTACACAAAGTTTCTTTGAAGTCTTTGAAATATGCCTGAGCTACGTCACAAACACTATGTCATTTTTGCGTGTAGGTGCATATATCCTCGTTCATGCAGGCATGATGCTCGTTGTATTCACCCTTGCCAACATGGCCGGAAATGCAGTCGGCTATATTATCGCACTTGTACTCGGCAACGGAGTTGTTATGGCTCTCGAAGCTCTCCTCGTTGCGATTCAGGTACTCCGTCTTGACTACTACGAGATTTTCAGCCGTTTCTACATCGGTGACGGCAGAATTTTCAAACCAATTACCGCCAAAAAAAGTGTGGAGAGTTGAGAGTTGGGAGTGGAGCAAATAAAACACTCCGACTTTCAGCCAAACACAAAAAATTTCTTTAAGTAAAAAATAAAAGTGGTCTTTGGAAACAAAGTGGCAGAATATAAAATAACTCCACTCTCCACTCTCCAAACTCCACTCTGCAAAAAAGTGTGGAGAGTTGAGAGTTGGGAGTGGAGCAAATAAAACACTCCGACTTTCAGCCAAACACAAAAAAATTTCTTTAACTAAAAAATAAAAGTGGTCTTTGGAAACAAAGTGGCAGAATATAAAATAACTCCACTCTCCAAACTCCACTCTCGAAAATGGGAGGATTTTAATTATGTTGGAATATATCTTAATGGCAGTACCCGCAATATTTATTGCAGTATCAATGGTCTATGCATATAAAACAGTCGCTGTCGGAAAAAGAACAAGAAAAAGTGCTGTTTTAAGTCAGGCAGTCGCCTTTGTACTTGTAAGTATCGCTTGTCTTGCAATTTCGCTTGTTGCATTTGCCGCTGAATCCGAAACAGCCGCTGCCGCTTCTTCAGGCGACATCAATATGGGCTTGTCAATGCTTGCGGCAGGTCTTGCAACAGGTATTTCAGGCATTGGCGGAGGTATTGCCGTAGGCGGTGCCGCACCTGCCGCTATCGGTGCGACAAGCGAGGACCCCAAAGCTTTCGGTAAGGCTCTTATCTTTGTTGCTCTCGGCGAGGGCGTTGCACTTTACGGACTTCTTGTTTCCATACTTATCATTTCAAAATTTAATTGAGGTGTTTTGCTTATGAAATTCTATTTAATAAGCGATAACGTGGATACACTTATGGGAATGCACCTTGCAGGCATTGACGGGGTAGTTGTCCACGAGGACAGCGAGGTTAGGGAAACTCTCCAAAAAGCGATGGAAATGCCCGATGTAGCCGTTATTTTAATGACGGAAAGGCTTGTACAGCTTTGTCCCGAACTCGTCTATGACCTCAAACTCAACCGCAAACAGCCTCTTATCGTGGAAATTCCCGACAGGCATGGCAGCGGTCGTGCCAAAGACTCCATTACCCGCTATGTCCGTGAAGCCATAGGAGTAAAAATCTAATGCATAATGCATAATTCATAATGCATAATTAGCTTGCGGACACCAATATAATTATGCATTATGCATTCTTAATTATGAATTATAATGGGGGTGATTTTATGCCCGATATAGTGAGCAAAACCGATAATTTTCTCAAAGCCATAGAAAAATATGCCGCCGAACAGAGAAGCAAAATTGAAAGTGAGGCGGAAGAATTTAAATCCAAAGAACTCAATAAAGCCGAAGAAGACGGCTTGAAAGAGGCTTATGTGCTTTTACAGAAAAAAATGCTGTCTATCAATACAAGCATTGCAAGAGAACTTTCAAAAGCCGAAAATGCAAGCCGTAAAAGTACCTTTGCAAAACGTCAGGAAATTGAAGATAAGGTCTTTGAACGTGCAAAGGAAAAATTGCTTGAATATGCAGGCACGGATAAATATATTCAAAAACTGCTTGAAAGTACAAAGACCGTTTCCGAAAAACTCACGGCTGATGATGTTACTTTATACGTCTGCGAAAGAGATTTGAAACTTAAAAATAAAATCATATCTGCTTTCGGAAGAAAGTGTGATGTGCAGGCATCAAATGAAATTCAAATAGGCGGCATTATGGGAATAAGCCGTAAAGTCGGACTGCTTGCAGATGAAACTCTTGATACCAAACTTCAAAATCAAAGGGAATGGTTCTGCGAAAACTCAGGTCTGACCATTACCGCATAATCAAAAAGGTGGTGAATTGGAAAGTGGAAGATGTTATTTACGGAATTAACGGTCCTGTTGTGACTGTCAAAAATACAAGAACTTTTTCAATGATGGAAATGGTTCATGTAGGCACTCAGAAACTTGTAGGAGAAGTTATCGGTATCAACGATAAAATGACGACTATACAAGTCTATGAAGAAACAACGGGACTGAAACCCGGGGACCCCGTTACAGGTACGGGTGCACCTATGAACGTACTTTTAGGTCCGGGTATTATAGACAATATTTTTGACGGCATTGAAAGACCTCTGAAAGCTATCGAAGAAATAAGCGGTTCTTTTATTGCAAGAGGGGCAGCTGTTTCCTCTCTTGACCTTGAAAAAGAGTGGAACGTAACAATAAAAGTAAAAGTCGGTGATATGCTTTCGGGCGGTCAGATATATGCAACCTGCCCCGAAACTGCTATTATTGAACACAGGTTTATTGTGCCGCCAACTATAAACGGTACGGTTACAAAAGTTCAGCCAAACGGCAACTATAAACTTACGGACACTATTGTTACTATAAAAGATGACAAGGGTGTTGAGCATGATTTGACGCTTTGTCAGAAGTGGCCTATCAGAAATGCAAGACCTTGTAAAGAAAGACTGCCTGCAACTATTCCGCTTATCACGGGACAGCGTGTGATGGATACCATGTTCCCCATTGCAAAGGGCGGTACAGCCGCAATTCCTGGAGGATTTGGTACAGGTAAAACGATGAATCAACATCAGCTTGCAAAATGGTGTGACGCTGATATTATCGTATATGTAGGCTGCGGTGAACGTGGAAACGAAATGAGCCAGGTTCTCAATGAATTTTCAGAACTCATTGACCCCAAATCCAACAGACCTATGACAGACAGAACGGTATTGATTGCCAATACTTCCAATATGCCTGTTGCTGCCCGTGAAGCCTCTATTTATACAGGCTTGACGCTTGCCGAATATTATCGTGATATGGGTTATCACGTTGCCATCATGGCAGACTCTACTTCAAGATGGGCGGAGGCTCTGCGTGAAATTTCGGGCAGACTGGAAGAAATGCCTGCCGAAGAAGGTTTTCCTGCATATCTGCCGTCAAGGCTTTCCGAATTTTATGAACGTGCAGGACGTGTCGAAACCCTTTGCGGAAGTGAGGGTTCTGTTACAATCATTGGTGCGGTATCTCCGCAAGGCTCTGACTTCTCCGAGCCTGTCACGCAAAATACAAAAAGATTTACCAGATGTTTCTGGGCATTGGATAAAGCCCTTGCATACGCAAGACATTATCCCGCTATCAACTGGATGAACAGTTACAGCGAATATTTCACCGACCTTGACGCTTGGTACAGGGAAAATCTCGGTGACGACTTCATTAAATACAGAAATAAAATCACTTCACTTCTCCATGAAGAAAGCAATCTCATGGAAATTGTAAAACTCATTGGTGCAGACGTTCTGCCCGATGACCAGAAACTTGTAATTGAAACTGCAAAGGCTATCCGTGTAGGATTTTTACAGCAGAATGCTTTCCATAAAGACGATACGTTTGTACCGCTTGAAAAGCAAAAATTGATGATGAAAGCCATTCTTCATTTATATGCAAAGGCTAAAAATATCATTGCCGCTGCAATACCTATTTCAAGGATTATGCAGTTAGGCTTATTTGAAAGGCTTGCCAAAATGAAATATGATATTCCCAATGACAAGCCCGAAATGTTTGACCAACTTATTTCCGACATTGACAGCTCTCTTGCAAAGCTGACTGTTTGATTGAAAGGAGAGTTGAATAATGATTATAGATTACGTTGGTGTAAAAGAAATAAACGGCTCTCTTATCGTGCTTGATAACGTGGAAAATGCGTCTTTTGAAGAAATGGTTGACATTCGCCTTGACAACGGCACAGTCCGTCACGGCAGAATTGTTCAGATAGAGGGCAAGAGAATTGTTGTGCAGGTTTTCGAGGGTACGAAATCCATTTCCCTCGACAATACAAGAACCCGTCTGAAAGCAAAGCCTATGGAACTGGCACTCTCCCCCGAAATAATGGGACGTGTATTCAGCGGTGCAGGCGTTCCCATAGACGGCTTGGGTGACGTTTATCCCGTTAAAAAAGCCAATATCAACGGCACTCCCATGAACCCCGTTTCAAGAATATATCCCCGAAACTATATCAATACAGGCATTTCTACCATTGACACCCTTATGACTTTGATAAGAGGTCAAAAACTGCCGATATTCTCGGGTTCGGGCATGAAACATAATGAACTTGCCGTTCAGATAGTCCGTCAAGCGAAAATCTCAGATGATGAAGATAATAATTTCTGTGTGGTATTTGCGGCTATGGGCGTTAAAAACGACGTTGCAGACTACTTCAGAAGAAGTTTTGACCAAAGCGGCGTTTTATCGAGAGTTGTCATGTTCCTGAATTTGGCAAACGACCCTATTATTGAAAGAACGCTTACTCCGAGATGTGCATTGACAGCGGCTGAGTATCTTGCATTTGAATGCAATATGCACGTTCTTGTTATCATGACAGATATGACCTCTTATGCAGAGGCTTTGCGTGAATTCTCCTCCTCAAAGGGAGAAATTCCCGGCAGAAAAGGCTTTCCGGGTTATCTATATTCCGACCTTGCGTCATTGTATGAACGTGCAGGAATGATAAAGGGAAGTAAAGGCTCTGTTACGCAAATCCCCATTCTTACCATGCCCAATGACGATATTACACACCCTGTCCCCGACCTTACGGGATATATTACAGAGGGACAAATTGTTCTTGACCGCAATTTGGAGGGTGCGGGATTTTATCCGCCTGTATCTGTTTTGCCGTCACTTTCACGTTTGATGAAAGACGGTATCGGTGAGGGCTACACCCGTGCAGACCATCAGGCTCTTGCCAATCAGCTTTTTGCCTCTTATGCAAGAGTGCAGGACGCTCGTTCACTTGCTTCGGTTATCGGTGAAGAAGAACTTTCGCCCGTTGATAAAAAATATATGCAGTTCGGAAAACTCTTTGAACAGCACTTTGTCAATCAGGGCTATACAGAAAACCGTAATATTGACCAAAGTCTTGATTTGGGCTGGAAACTTCTTTCAACCTTGCCACGAACAGAACTTGACCGTGTAGATGACACAATTCTTGACAGATATTATATCACCGATACGGAAAGGCTTGATTTTGACAATCCCAACGGTGACGAAAATCAAACTGATGATGAATAAAGCAAAAAAATACTTGCAGTATATTTCTACTGCAAGTATTTTTTATTTGTTAAAATTTGAAATTCAATTCATAATCTGAACGGTTGATTGCACAAAGTATTCCCCTTACAGATGCTTTGAAAATACCGTGTGAAATACCGACACCAAATATATTTTTGCCGTTGGGGGCTTTCAACTGTATATAGGAAATTGCCTTTGAATCCGAACCGTGTGAAATAGCGTGTTCGCTGTATGACACAAACTCAAAACCATCTATGCCGATAGTTTTAAGAGCCTTGAAAAATGCGTCAATCGGTCCGTTGCCCTCACCATATATATTAACGTCTTTGTCCTCTTTTACAAGATGTACAGTACCCTCAAAAGTGGCACTATCGTCACCCGAATTTTTAACAGTATGCTTGACAAGCCATATCTTCTGTTCAATGTCAATGTAATTCTTGTTGAATACTCCCATCAATTCTTCGGGTGAAAGCTCTCTGCCGAGTTTATCGCATTCCGCTTTTACCAATGCACCAAATTCGGGGTGCATTGCTTTCGGCAACTCATACCCAAAGTTATTCTGCATGACAAACGCTGCACCGCCCTTGCCCGACTGAGAGTTTATTCTTATAATAGGCTCGTACTGTCTGCCAACATCAGCAGGGTCTATCGGCAAATACGGTATCTCCCATTTATCGCTGTTGGTTTCTCTGACGTATGCAAAGCCTTTATTGATAGCGTCTTGATGTGAACCCGAAAATGCCGTAAATACCAAATCGCCAACGTATGGCTGACGCTCGCCTATCTTCATTTTCGTACATCTTTCATATATCTCTCTGTATTTCGGCAAATTGCTGAAATCCAATTTCGGGTCAACCCCCTGCGTGAACATATTCAAGCCGACTGTTACTATATCCAAATTACCCGTTCTTTCACCGTTGCCAAAGAGAGTGCCCTCTATTCTGTCAGCACCTGCAAGCAAACCCAATTCCGCACATGCTACGCCTGTACCTCTGTCATTGTGCGGGTGCAGGCTTATTATTGCACAATCCCTGTTTTTCATGTGAGTTATAAAATATTCTATCTGGTCAGCGTATGTGTTGGGTGTGCACATCTCAACTGTATTAGGCAAATTCAATATTATCGGATTTTCCTTTGTGGGCTTTATCACGTCCATGACAGCCTCGCATATTCTAACGGAATTATCCACCTCAGTACCCGAAAAGCTTTCGGGAGAATACTCCAAACGGAAATTTGTATCGCCCTCATAGCCGTCAATAAGTTCTTTAATGAGTTTTGCACCCTCTACGGCTATATCAATAATACCGTCCATGTCTTTCTTGAAGACAACTTTTCTCTGCAGGGTGGAAGTTGAATTATAGAAATGCACGATAACATTTTTTGCACCCTTTACGGCTTCAAAGGTCTTTCTAATCAAATGTTCCCTTGCCTGCACAAGTACCTGTATCGTCACATCATCGGGAATGTGATTTCCCTCTATGAGTTCACGGCATATCTCATATTCCGTTTCAGACGCTGACGGAAAGCCTATTTCTATTTCTTTAAATCCCATGTCGCACAATGCATGGAAAAATTCCAGCTTCTGCTCCAAATTCATCGGGTCAACAAGTGCCTGATTGCCGTCCCTCAAATCCACCGAACACCATACAGGTGCTTTTGTAATGGTATTGTCACACCATTTCCTGTTTTTGATTTTGATTTGCTCAAAAGGCACATACTTTTTATAACCTTTTTCCATAATAAATAACTCCTTCCAAAATAATTGCTCATTGCTCATTGAAAAAGCCCGTCCCCCGTCTTTTCGACAAGGGACGAGCATAAAATGCACGTGGTACCACCCAATTTCAGATACAAATGTATCTCTCGTTAAACCTCAAACAAGGCTCTGACCTTTAACGCTGTCAATGCGGACTGTCCTACATATCGTCTCTTTGCATAATGGCTCTGTATCTTGTTTCCGTCACAGTCTTTGAACATATATTCATACATAGTATTATACACAAAAACATATCGTTTTGTCAAGCGTTTTTTCGATTATTCATAGAGTTTCATAAGTGTTGCGGAGTACGGAGGCATATTGCCCGAAAGATAACCGCCACTGAGATTAAAGAAAGATTTGCCGTCGGGTGTCCAGCCACCGCAACTACCCCAGTCACTGCAAAGGAGCGTATCAAATTTCTTTGCCTTTTCGAGTTTCAGAGAGTAATTCTGTGTTACGTTATTCAAGTTGAATATGGCAAGGAGAGTTGATTTCTTTGACCTTCTTATTATCGCATAGATAAGTTTATCTTCTTGATGACAGTCTGCCCACTCAAAGCCCTCGGGCTTATAGTCATCTTCACTCATTGC
>ONIF01000257.1 GCA_900317795.1 uncultured Eubacteriales bacterium
AAAGAAAGCTGCCGAAGAATCAAGACAGGCTGAAGAAGCAAGAAAAGCTGCCGAAAAGGCTGCAAAAGAACTTGCCAATGCAAGAACAGAGGCTATTGAAGAAATAGAATCCTATGTCAATCCCGATGACTACCCCGCAGCCGTCAAAGGCAAAATTCAAGCTATCATAGGCAGTGCAAAATCAACCATATCTGACGAATCTATCCTTACAACAGTCAGTGCTGTCGAAAATATGGTTGCACGCACCAAACAGCAAATAGATGAATGCATAGAGGAAATATCGGAAACTCCTCCCGATGAATCTTCATCTGATGAAAGCAGCGACAGCGAAATTTCGGAAGAAACTACTCCCGAAGATGACGAATAACATCAAAAAAGCGATATGCTTAAACGGCATATCGCTTTTATTTTTATTCACATATTATCAATTCATCTGCATACGGCAAACTTCTTACATAATCACAAAAAGTATGCCATTCATCAAGCTTGTGATTTTTCCTTGCGTGATATATATTGACAAGGTTTTCATAGTTCATTGTGCAAGTCCTCATCTGATTATAACTTGACGGCAAAAGCTGTATTATATCATACCAAATTTGCTTATCCTTTGTTTCAAGAAAATTCAATCTCAGCTTTTCAAGATACTCCACTATCCCCTGCATAAACTCTTTTGTGGCTTTATCCATTTTATCTGTGCTGAAATGCGATATGTCAAACGGCATTGATGTAATTTTATGCATGGTACTCGTGGAGTTTGCAACTGTTCCCACTTTATATGTATCAAACTCCTTCCACCAATACATTGGGGCGGTTATATCCATTGTTACAAATATCTGTCGCATGAATTTTCTATGGTCACCGCCTGCTTTTCTCAGACGCACCCCAAGCGACAAATCATTCTCTCCCAAAACATACTCCCCGTTTTCATTGAAATAACTGTCACTTTTTGCCCAGCTGTTCATGGGATTTCTTGCACCCCTTATGGCATTCTTTAAATTCATTACTTCTATCTCTTTTATTGCAAGCATATAAACCTCTCCTTTAATCTTCTATCGCCTCAATAAGTTAATAAAAAAAGCCTATTTTCTTTGTGAAAACAGACTAAAATAAAAAATATAAGGCTTCCCCTCTGTTAAACACCAATACAAGGGGATTGCCTTTAAGTAATAGCATAGTTTTCATATCTTATGATATTACTTAAAGGCAAAAAGCCGAAACTTTTTGCCTTTAAAAACAATGTGGTTGCGGAGGCAGGATTTGAACCTACGACCTTCGGGTTATGAGCCCGGCGAGCTACCTAGCTGCTCCACTCCGCGATATTTAACGCACTCTCAAAGTGCTTAATAAGTATAACATAGAGTTTGGGATATGTCAAGAGGTTTTTTAAAAAAATATAAAAAATTTATTTTGAGGAAGAATCTTTCAAAGATTCCTTGCTCCGCTCGGAATGACATAGAGCGATTTATTTTGTCGTTTACTATATTATATGCAAAAGGGATTGAACTTATTATCAAATCGGCAGAATTTTTTGTTATCCATGGTATAATTTTTACGGGCAGGGGTTTTCTATATACGTCATTGTGTAATCATGTTTTTTTAAATCGAATATATACACATAACAATAGTTTAACTGAATATCCCAATCAGCATCTTCCAATGTGGCATTGGTCATTGAGTATGTAATTTGCAGTTTTACAAGTGTATCGAACTCATTATTCATGTCGGCAGTGTTAATTTTATGTTTTGATGTAACCAAAACCGTTTCAAAGCCATTGCCTAACTCTTTATCTTGTATTGGTTTATCTTTCCGCCAACAATACCTTGTTCTCAGAAATCCACCGTTATCATCGGAAGTATATATTGCATATCTGTAAAAAGCATCATCTTCGGGCGTAATGATATTTGAGAGTTTCTGCAACAGTTCATATAAAGTCATTATGATATACCTCTACTTGTCGGAAGATTTTTTGTTAAAGGAACGTTTTTTAATCATTTTTTTATCGGGGAGTTTTGCGGAGAAAAAAGCACATATAAAGAAATACACGGCAAGAATGACAAGACCTATACAGTGAACAGCCTGCATAAATACGTTATCGGGGAAGATTTGTCTGAAAATGTAGTCCGCAAGTATCCATATACC
Source organism: uncultured Eubacteriales bacterium (assembly GCA_900317795.1). Lineage (GTDB taxonomy): Bacteria > Bacillota > Clostridia > Oscillospirales > Acutalibacteraceae > UBA1213. The sequence continues at coordinate 2,141 of ONIF01000257.1, forward strand.
CTCAAATATAAAGAAAAAAGAAGTAGGCTTAAAAAGTTTGTAATTTCTCATTTTAGGCACATACATCAAAGCCCCCATAGTTATGCAGACAAGACCGCCTATAATTGCAAGAAGCATAAAAATTCATATCCTTTCAAGTAGTCTGATTTAATTATAGGCTATCCGCACAAAAAAAGCAAGACAGATTTTTAAAATCCGTCCTGCATATTTTTAATATGTAATATCTTCCGAAACACCGTCAAGCACATAGATTGTAACGTCACGTCTGCCGAACTGACAGCACTCATCGTATGTATTGTAGTAAAGGTCAACTATTGCAGTGCCTGCCCACAAAGCTCCGCCCGTATCGCCTGCAACGGCATAACCGTAAACTACTTCACCGTCATTTGATACGATATAAAGGATAGAGCCGTAAGGGATAATATCGGGGTCAACGGCAACAACACCGTAACGAGCCAATCTGCCGGTAGCTGTGAGAGCACCTGCCGGAGCATAATAAGCCGTACCCGAGCCTGTCAGAACATTTGTATAATGAACCTGATTTCCATTTACGTCTGTAAGGATATTTTCGGTTTCGTTTGCGGAAACATAGCCGGAATTTGTATAGACCTGACTTACATACTCCTTAGTACCGTTGAGAATAACTTCATCAACAGGCTGTTTGGTTATCTCGTTTTTAGTTTCTTTTGAAGATTCGAGTTCACCGTTGATATATTTTTCTCTTATAACGATTGTACGTTCACCGTCAGCCCCCTCGGTTTCGACAGAGCTTTCACCTGCATACATATCATCTGTATCTTTATATACGGTGTTGTAAGCAACTTTTTCGGTTTTTGTAGTTTCCTTATATGTCACTTTGTCAATTCTTATATTCATATCTTCGGAAACTTCTGTACCGAGATTGACACTTACGACATCATCTTTATCAAGTTTGATATCGAGATAAGCAAGAGCATCGGCAACTGTACCCGACGGAACTTCTTTTGAGAGCTTTTCCCCCCTGAGATTAACATTTATAGTGAAAAATCTTGCAATAGTTATTTCCATATCGGGTTCAAGCGGAGTATTCTGAGAGAGCGAAACGGAATCACTCTTGCTGATAGTAAGCCCCGCAGCTTTTATTGCGTCTGCAACAGTGCCTTCATTGAAAGTAAGTGTTTTTCTTGTTTTGCCGTCGATAACATCGACATTGAATGCACGAAGTACAGATATATTAACGCTGTTTTCACTGTTTTCGGTGCAGACAAGCTTGTCATTTTC
>ONIF01000076.1 GCA_900317795.1 uncultured Eubacteriales bacterium
AAAATTAGCAATTAGCAATTAGCAATGTGCAATGATATTTGCTAATTGCTCATTGTTTCAACGGCTTCTCTGATAGTCCTTACACCTATTATTTCCATTTCGCTGCCCTGCGGCAAGGTCAATCCCTTTACATTGTGATACGGTAATATACATCTCCTAAATCCAAGCCTTGCCGCCTCAGCCACTCTCATGGCTGCACGATTGACAGACCTTATCTCGCCTGTTAAGCCCACTTCTCCGAATGCAAGCACATCTTCAGGTACTATTATATCTTTCAAACTGCTTACAAGGGCAAGTGATACCGCTAAATCCGTTGCAGGCTCGTCTAATCTCAACCCGCCTATTACATTGATATATGCGTCCATGCTTGAAAAGAAATATCCGCACTTCTTTTCAAGCACTGCCAATAACATTGACATTCTGTTATAGTCAAAGCCTGTACACATTCTTCTTGCATTTCCGTAACTTGAATTGGTAACAAGTCCCTGTATCTCTGCCAGTATCGGTCTGGACCCCTCCATTGTACACGCTACACACGTTCCCGATACATTTTTCGGTCTGCCCGACAACAGCATTAACGACGGATTTTCCACTTCACTCAATCCGCTGTCACCCATTTGAAATACACCTATTTCATTTGTAGAACCATATCTGTTTTTGACTGCCCTCAATATCCTGTATGACATCTGTTTATCGCCCTCAAAATACAATACAGCGTCAACAATATGCTCCAACACCTTCGGTCCTGCTATTGCACCATCTTTATTTACGTGTCCCACGATAATACACGGTATATCCATTGACTTTGATACCCTCATCAATATATTTGTACATTCCCTTACCTGCGTCACACTTCCCGGACTGGAATTCAACTCTTTATAATTCATTGTCTGTATTGAGTCTATCATAACCAAATCCGGCTTTTCCGTCTGTATTCTGTCTGCAATTATCTCTACATCTGTTTCCGTCATGACAAACAGATTTTCACAATCTACTCCCAGTCTTGACGCTCTCAATTTTATCTGCCTTTTCGATTCCTCTCCCGATATATACAGGATTTTCAGCACCTTTCCCAAGTGACTGCATACCTGCAACAATATCGTTGATTTTCCTATCCCCGGGTCACCGCCCAGCAATACAAGCGAACCTTTTACAATTCCTCCTCCAAGCACTCTGTCAAGTTCCTTTGAGCCTGTATAATATCTTTCTTCATCTTCCGTTGAAATCTCCGTTATCTTTACAGGCATTGCTGACGAACCTGCCCTTTTCTGTACTGTCGGCAAGCCTGCTTTTGACGTTTCCCTTATCTCCTCCGTGAATGTGTTCCACTCGTTACAGCCCGGACATTTTCCATACCATTTTACACTCTCATATCCGCACTGTGAACACACATACATACTTTTTATTTTTGCCATTTCATGCTCTCCCTTTATTCACATATCCTAAAATTCCGCTGTATATCGCAAATGCCATTTTCTGCTGATAGTCAGCGTCTGCCAATTTTTTCGCTTCCTCCTCATTCGACAGAAATCCGCATTCCACTATTACAGCAGGCACTTCCGCCTTATCCAATATATATATACTGCTGTCTGCCTGTTTCAGCTCTCTTTTGTTATCGGGCTGTAAAAGCCCCGTTACAGACTTCCTCAGCTCCTCCGCAAGCACTGCACTCTTTGCATTGTTCTTTGAATAAAATATCTGCGTGCCGAAATACTTGCTCTGCTCAAATTTATTCTGATGAATACTCACCAAAATATTATTTTTGCTTTCATTTATCATTTCAACTCTGTTCTTTAAGTCAGATACTTTTCTTTGTCTTACAGTGCCTTCCGCATTGTCATATACAGATACATCTTCTTCTCTTACCATAACGGTTTTATATCCGCCTGCCGTCAGTATATCCCTTAATTTCAACGCTATACTTAAATTGATGTCCTTTTCAAGGAGTCCGTTTGCAGACGCTCCCCCATCTTCTCCGCCATGCCCTGCATCTATCACTATGACGGGCTGTACAAAATTTTCTGCCGACACACTCAACGCTTCATCATAATTCAATGCACCGTACAGCAGTCCCCCAAACAAAAATATGCATATCAGCGACACCGAACATACTGTATATACTTTCAGCTTTTCCACATAACCACCTCATAATATCTATATGAAACGGCTTTCTCAATAATAACTCAAAAGCGGTCTTTAATTGACCGCTTTTATTATATAACACACTATGTACAACATTTTACTCTGTTTTTTCTTCAACAATCTCTTTTATTTCTTCTGCCTGTTCTTCCGCTTTTTCCTCAGCCGTTTCTTCGGAAACTTCTTCATACTCATACTTCACAACAGGGGGAATTCCCGACGGAAAGCCAATTTCCTGCTCGTCTAAAGGCAAAGAATTCTTTTTATAAAAATCTCTTTTTATCTCCGTCAGCCTGTCGAGATTTCTGCGAAGTCTTACATACAGCGTATCAAGCCTGTCATCAAGCGTCAGAGTGCCTATTTTTATATCTCTGCGTAAAAATACAACGTCCTCACTGAAAAGCTCCATTTCTTTCTCAATATTGTCTATCAGTGTGACCGTATCCAATGCAATTTCCTGTGCCTCGTCAACAACACTGTGTGCCCTTATTTCCGCATCCATTTTTATCTTTATCAAACTTTCCTGCAACTCATCATAACGCTTTGCCTTTATCGACAATGTATCTATCTCAGTCTGCAACTGACGTTTCTCCTGAAGTCTGAGCGTCAGCTCTTTTTGATAAGCCTCAATATCATTGTCACGCTGTCCCTGAACCTCCGCAAGTTTCATTTGCGTGTCCTGCACGAACTGATACAATGCATTTCTTGCCGCTGTCATCTCTATCAACGCAATATTCTTATCCGTCACTTCAAGCTTTGCTTCTTCAAGCTTTCTCTCAAGAAAATCTATCTGTTCTTCCGCTGTCAGCTTATGCTTTACGCTCGGTGACAACTCAGAATGTGTAAGTTTATTCTCGGGCATATATCCCACGCTCCCTTGTCATAATAAAAAAATTATAACACATTTATGTCTTATAAATCAATATTTTTATCTAAATTTGATAAAAAACTTTTCATATTCTTTTGAAGTTCTTTTCTATTTCATGCCTTGACATAAAAAAATATACAGGTCTGCCATGGGGACAATACTTTATATCGGGATTTCTTTCAAGCGTTACCGCAAGCTGTATCAATTCCTCGGGCTTGTTTATATTCCCTGCCTTTATTGCCGCACGGCAAGCCGTATTTTGATATATCCACTCCATTTTCTCCGACAATATCACTTTTTTATGCCTTTGCAAATACTCAGATATTTCCATGAATGCCTCTGTTATATCCAGCTTTTCAAGTAAAAGCGGAGCGGAACGTATAATTATTCTGCCGCTGCCAAAGTCATCTATATCAAACCCTGCCTGCATGAAAGCTTCTTTATTTTCAAGTACCGTGCTGTATTCCTCTTTATCCAGCGTCACCGTTATCGGCTCTAAAAGCATTTGCGGAGAGGTTGACGGATTATCTCTTTTAAGCTGTTCATATATCAGTCTTTCATGTGCAGCGTGCTTGTCTATGAACATCAGCCTGTCTTTGTCATACTCTATTATGATATACGCCCTAAATGCCTCACCTATATAATTTACAGGCTTTTCAGCTTCCGGTTCCCTTTCAGGCTCAGCCTCTTTTTCAGGCTCTTTTTCCTCTATATTTGCAAAAAAATCTATACTCGATTCTTCCTCAACTTTGAAATCCGTTTCTTTCGGCTCACTCTTTTTTAACTCTTCTGCCAAATTGATTGTCCTTATATTCTCCGCCTTTGGAAATTCGGCTTTCTCCTCTTTCTCCGCAAATACAGAAAATCCGCTTGTTTCAGGCTCAAATATATTATACTCCTCTTTTTCCTCTTGTTGAGGAATATTCATTTGTACGCCCGTCAATGACGGCTTTATGAAAGCAGGCTTAATTACAGGCTGTGTTTCAGGCTCACTTTCAAATGCCGTTTCATTCCTTGTATCATAGCCCATTACTGCCGACTTCACTCCGTAATATACACAATTATATATCGGCTTTTCATTTGTAAAACGTATCTCCAGCTTTGCGGGGTGTACGTTTACATCTAAACTCGAACAGTCTATTTCTATATTCATCACACACGCTGGAAATTTTCCCGACATGATACAGCCGCTGTATGCCTGTTCCAATGCCGCCATTGCCGTTTTTGTCTTGACATACCTGCCGTTGACAAAAAATACCTGCATATTTCGGCTTGCCCTGTTGGCACTTACGGGCTTACTTACATAACCGTGCATTTTTACTCCCTGATATTCATAACTTGTTTCTATCAGTCCAACTGCAAACTGCTTTCCAAATACCTGCAATATCGCTGTATATAAATCCCCGTTTCCCGATGTTTTTAACATCGACTTTCCGTCACGTATAAATGTAAAACTTACTTCGGGGTGTGAAAGGGCTATCCTGTCCATAAGGCTTGCTATATTATTCGACTCCGCCACATCTTTTTTCAAAAACTTCATTCTTGCAGGCACGTTATAAAACAAGTCCCTTACAACAAATGTCGTTCCCTGCGGACACCCAACAGGCTCAAATGCTTTTTCTTCCCCGCCCTCTATTATGTAACGTGTGCCTTCATCTTCATTGACATTCTTTGTGAGTATATCCACCCTTGACACCGCACATATTGACGCAAGGGCTTCCCCTCTGAAACCAAGCGTTGCTATACTGTCCAGGTCATCTTCTTTTAATATCTTACTCGTTGCGTGACGCAAAAACGCATTTCTGACATCTTCTCTTTCTATACCAATGCCGTCATCTGTCACTCTCATAAATGTAACTCCACCGTTCTGTATCTCAACAGTGATACTCTTTGCCCCTGCATCTATCGCATTTTCCACTAATTCCTTTATTACAGAACCCGGTCTTTCTATTACTTCGCCTGCCGCTATCAGTTCGGCTACCTGCTTTGAAAGTACGTTAATAACTCCCATTTTTTACTCCTTTATAGTTGGGGCTTTGCCCCAAACCCCACAAGGGCTACTCGCCCTTGACCTCGGCAGGGAGCAAGCTCCCTGCACCCTTATTTTGCAAGTTTTACCAATTCAAACAATATATTCATTGCTTCCATTGGCGTGACTGTATTGATGTCAATACTTTTTAAACGCTTTTCCACTGCCGTTTCTTCCTGCATGAATGTCATTTGCGGTGTTTCTTCATGCTTTTTTACTTTGCGTTTCTGCTTAGGCTGTCCGCTCTCCAACTCCAACAAAATTTTTTTTGCTCTCTCTATCACGCTCTCAGGCAAGCCTGCCAATTTTGCAACCTCTACACCATAGCTTTCATCTGCCGCCCCTCGTATTATCCTACGCAAAAATGTAATGTCATCTCCACGCTTTATCGCTGCTATGTTATAATTTTTGACACCTTTTACAGTATCTTCCAATACCGTCAATTCGTGATAATGCGTTGCAAAAAGTGTTTTTGCACCCAATATTTTCTTATCCGCAACATACTCCAATACAGCTTTAGCAATACTCATTCCGTCAAATGTTGATGTTCCTCTGCCTATCTCGTCAAGTATCAGCAAACTATTCTTTGTCGCATTTTTGAGTATATATGCTACTTCATTCATCTCTACCATAAATGTGGATTGTCCCGTTGCCAAATCATCAGATGCACCTATTCTTGTAAATATACTATCTACTATGGAAATTTGTGCAGACTTCGCAGGCACATAAGAACCCATTTGTGCCATTAACACTATCAATGCCACCTGTCGCATATATGTAGATTTACCTGCCATGTTAGGTCCTGTTATTATGGCAACTCTGTTTTCATCTGTATCAAGAAATACATCATTCGGCACAAATCTTATATCCCTTGATATGCTTTCAACTACGGGGTGACGGCTTTCCGTCAATTTTATCACTCCGTCTGCCGTCAGTGTCGGACAGCAATAATTATTTTCAAATGCCGCCTGTGCCAATGACGCTATTACATCAAGTGTGGCTACGGCATTTGCCGTCTTATTTATCCTTGCAAGCGACTTTGCAACCGTTGTCCTTATATAGTCAAATATTGCATACTCCAAGTCAAATGAACGGTCCTTTGCACCCAAAATCCTCTGTTCAAGTTCCTTTAATTCCTGTGTGATAAATCTTTCTCCATTTGTCAAAGTCTGCTTTCTTATATAACTTTCAGGCACCATATTTTTATATGAGTTTGACACCTCTATATAATAGCCGAATACCCTGTTATAGCCTATCTTTAATTTAGGTATGCCTGTTTCGGTACGTTCCCTTGCCTCTATCTTGGCAAGTATTGACGAACTGTTATTCATATCATACCTTATCTCGTCAAGTTCCTTATTATAGCCCTCTTTTATCATTCCCCCCTCTTTTACGGTAAAAGGCGGGTCATCTACTATTGCTTCATCTATCAGTTTGCATATATCGTCTAAGCTGTCCAAATCATTATACATACTTTTGATAATACCGCTCTGTCCGTCTTTGATAGTCGCTCTCACTGTCGGCAATCTCTTTAACGCATTGCACATGGAACGCAATTCACGGGCATTTGCCGAACCATATACTATTCTTGTAATAATTCTCTGAATGTCCGTTATGCCGACAAGGGCTTCACGCAAGTCCATTCTCATCATTACATTTTCATACAGTTCTGTTACACCATTTTGTCTTTTTACAATCTGTGCCATGCTTACAAGCGGCTTTTCTATGCAGCTTTTCATCATTCGCTTGCCCATAGAAGTCTTTGTTTTATCAAGAACTGCCAACAGACTTGCCGATTTGTTCTTTGAATTGAGCGGCTCTGTCAATTCCAGATTTCGCCTTGTATTGTAATCTATATGCAGATACTGATTTTCTTTATATATCTCAATATGGTCTATTCTCTCCAAGCCGTTCATCTGTGTACGGCTGAGATAAGAAAGCAATGCACCCAATGCAGACACCGTCTGCTGACTGCTTTCAAGCTGCAATTCTTCAAGGCTGTTTTTATGAAACTGCTTTAACAACACCTTTTCAGACTCCGCAAAGGAAAATTCTTCATCATCAAGCATACTGACACTTGCCGACAGTTTATCTTTGATAAATGCCGCCAATGTTTTGAATTTAACCGCATCTCCGCCTATTAAAATTTCTTTCGGTGAAAATTTCAGCAATTCATCTTTGATTTTATTTTCCTGACCGTCACCCTCTGCAAGCGTTGCATACAACTCACCTGTTGAAATATCACAAAATGACAAGCCTGTTTTGTCTTTCTGAGTGAACACCGTGCAGATAAAATTATTACTGCTCTCGTCAAGCATACTTGATTCCATGACAGTTCCGGGGGTGACTATTCTGACAATCTCACGCTTTACAAGTCCCTTTGCTTTTGACGGGTCTTCCGTCTGCTCGCATATTGCCACTTTATAGCCCTTTTCAACCAGCTTCGCTATATAACCCTCCACACTGTGATACGGCACTCCGCACATCGGGGCTCTTTCTTCCAATCCGCATTCCTTGCCCGTCAAGGTCAATTCCAGTTCCTGTGAAACTAACTTTGCATCGTCAAAAAACATCTCATAAAAATCGCCTACCCTGAAAAATATCAGAGTATCTTTATTCTTTTCCTTTACTTCCAAATACTGCACCATTAACGGTGAAAGTGCCATTTCCTTTTACTCCCCTTTTAATAGAGTGGAGTGTTGGGAGTGGAGAGTGGAGCAGTTTTCTTTCCTGCTTCATTCCCAAAACTCACTCGAACATTATGCATTATGAATTATGAATTATGAATTAACCACAGCCTCCGCAAGTTGCACAACTGCCCGTGCAGGGAATATAATCTGCTGTTTCGGGGTCTTCTCCCTCAGATGACTCCTGTATGATAGTTGTGATACGCTTCATAAGAACATCAAATTCATCTTTTGTG
>ONIF01000110.1 GCA_900317795.1 uncultured Eubacteriales bacterium
GAAATGGAATGTGCCGCACTCTATCTCAATGCCGCAAGACTTGGCAAAAATGCACTTTGTATCTGCACGATTTCAGACTGTCCCTTAACGGGCGAAAGCTGTTCCTCTGACGAAAGAGAAAAAACTTTTAACGATATGATGGAGATTGCTCTCGAAAGTGTATAAAAAGCCGAATTTTCAAAAAATGCTTGAATATATTCACAAAGAATGATATGATAACATGGTATGTTACGCAAAGGAGATATACAGCATGGAAAGATCTTACACCTACACGGGAAACCGCATAAAACCGCCCTTTGCCCTGAACGTCAAGGGAAAAACTCTTGAACAGGACAAGGATTACCGTATAGAAATACTGGATAACATCAATGTCGGCACGGCTCATGTCTATATAACAGGCTTGGGAGAATATACGGGTTCTTATGAATATACATTTGAAATAGAGCCTGTGCAGGCGAGAACACTCTCCTATTTTGCCGACAGTACGGAGTTTTTATATGACGGTCAGCCCAAAACCATGCAAATCGTTGTAAGATTTGGTGAAGTCACTCTCAAAGAAGGTGTTGACTACGATACTTCTTATGAAAACAATACCATTCCCGGAAAGGCTTCCGCTACTCTCACTTTTAAGGGAAATTTTACAGGCGTTATGTCCATTCCCTTTGAGATAAGAAACAATATGCCCGAACTTGTCAATACCTCCACTATCTCCGCCAAAGAAATTAACTTCGGTGAAAGCGTCACTCTCACATCATCTGCCGAGGGCGGTTCGGGAAACTATCTCTATGCAGTCGTTTATAAGAAAACTACCGATAAAAAATGGGTATGGTGTCAGGCTCTCAGCGAGGAAACTTCCGTTGAAATAAAGCCTGCACGAAAAGAAGAATATCAAATATGCTCAAAAGTCAAAGACGATACAACAGGCAACGTTGTTAAAAAATTTTTTACCATCAATGTAAAGTAAAATTCTCGGGAAACGGAGGAAATGACATGAATATCATTTATGATATAGATAAAATCGGGGACGGTTGGTTTTTGTCCAAATTCACCTACGGCACGGAAAAAGTTATCATACCTGCTTCCAATTTTACGGGCATAGATTCCCCTAAATATTTCCTCCGCCTCCTGTCAATACTTACGCTGAATAAATTTGATAACGGCTATGTGATATTTGACGGTGAAACCGAAACTTTTTTCCTCTGTATCAAAAAAATTCCTAAAGTTGAAATCGAAATTTTTTACTCCAATCTGCATTACAATGAAATATCGGGACTTCTGCCCGTCAATGCCGTAACAGGCACTAATTCTTTCGGCAATCTCTCAAAAGAGGAACTTAAAAGAAAAATCCCTGTCGGAAACGTGCTTTTCTTTGCGGAAAACTTCAAGTGGGATACTTTTGCAACTGACGTTCTCGGCACTTTTGAAATATACCTCCCCAGACGAAAAAGAAATAAATACAGCGGAAATTGGTTTGAATTTCCGTTGACCGAAATCCGTGAGCTGAAATACTCGCTTTCACTCTGACTGAAAAAATTTTTTAAAATCAGTTGATTTTTCAAAAAATATATAGTATAATTATCTCGTTGCTTAATAAGGAACAACAAGACAGATTCATATTTTTGGATATGCGGTCGGGCAGGCCCTGTGCGACAGGACTCCGTGAACCATGTCAGGCGAGGAATCGAGCAGCATTAAGCGTTTTGCCCTGTGCGATGCAGACAGTCTGTCCGTCCGTATTTCCAAGTATATGATACCGCACTTTGTGTGGTCTGTCTTGTTTTTTAATTAGGAATGAGGATTAGAAATGTGCAATGTGCAATGTACATTGTGCGGTATGATTAAAGCTATTTGTCAAATAAATTCAAAAAAAATGCTTTCTTTACTTTGAATTTTCCCTCGGGATAATTGCACATTGCTCATTGCACATTGCTCATTGATAAAAGGGGTGTGTGAAAATTGTACAGAGTTCTATACAGAAAATACAGACCTCAGTTTTTTGCAGATGTCATCGGTCAGCCCCAAGTGACCGATACTCTTAAAAACGAACTTAAAGCTGACAGGCTTTCCCATGCGTATTTATTCACGGGTTCAAGAGGTACGGGCAAAACCACCTGTTCCAAAATACTTGCCAAAGCCGTCAACTGCCTTAATACCAATAACGGTGACCCCTGCGGAAAATGTGCAATATGCCAAGGCATTGATGACGGTACTGTTACAGATGTTGTTGAAATAGACGCTGCCAGCAATAACGGTGTAGATGATATTCGCCTTTTGCGTGAGGAGGCTCATTTTACCCCTGCCGAAGCCAAATACAGAGTTTATATCATAGATGAAGTGCATATGCTCTCTATCAGTGCTTTCAATGCACTGCTCAAAACTTTGGAAGAACCCCCTCCCCATGTCATATTCATTTTAGCTACAACGGAAGTCCATAAACTCCCTGCCACCATCACTTCAAGGTGCCAGCGTTTCGACTTCCACAGAATATCTCCCGAAGATATTGCAAAACGTCTTGAATATGTCTGCAAGGAGGAAAATACGGAGATAGACCATGATGCAGCCCTGCTTATTGCGGGAATTGCAGACGGTGCTATGAGAGATGCACTCTCACTTTTAGACCAGTGCATGGGACAGGCTGAGAAAATTACAGAAAATTCCGTGAGAAAAACGGCAGGTCTTGCCGATAAAACTCATCTCTTTGACATAACAGACGCTATACTTGAAAAAGACGCTGCAAAAGCAGTTGAAATCGCAGACGAACTCCATAAAAATTCCAAGGATATGGCTCGGCTTTGTGAAGAACTTGTCGGACACTTCAGAGCTATCATGCTTATCAAAACCGTGAAAAATCCCAAAGAAAGTATTGTCATGTCCGAAAGCGACTTTATGAAAGCCGATAAACAGGCTCAAAAATTAAGTCTGCCCCTTGTCATAAAAATCATGGATACTCTGCAATCCGCTATGGAAAGAATGTTCCAGGGCGTGAACAGGCGTATTGAAATGGAAATGACAATGGTAAAACTCTGCGGAGTGCAGGCGGAAAGTTCCTCCAATCCCGAACTTGAAAAAAGAATTTCCGCCCTTGAAAAAATCATTGCCAATCTCAAAAACAATCCCTCTGCCATTCAAAGTCAGCCCGTGAAAACTGCCGTTCCTCCTCCCGTAAAACGACCTAATGTCGATATGGAAGAACTTAGGAAAAATGCAGTAAAATTTCCGCAGTGGCATGACGTTACGGAACATCTTAAACAATACTCCAAAAGCCTTGGAACAAGTTTTGACGGCAGTACCGCTTATATCAGCGGAAAATACGTTTTGGTGGACTCCAAAAACGATATGTGTTTTGAGCTTCTCAGAAAGCCCGAACACCGTACGGAAGTACGTGACATCATTCAGCAGATAACGGGTAAAAATTACAGTCTGGGAAGATACAACTATCCCGACGAACAGAAACCTGATGACCCCCTTGTACAGCTTGTATCGGAATTTAAGGCGGCAGGAATACCCGTTGAAAATAAAGATAAAAATACAAATTAACGGAGGTTATTTACAATGAAAGCAAGATTACCCAAAGGATATGGAAATAACGGCGGCGGTGCATCAAATCTTCAGCAGCTTGCCCGTCAGGCTCAGAAAATGCAGGCTGAAATGGACGAGGCTAACCAGCAGCTTGAAGAAAAAGAATATACCGCTTCTGCAGGCGGTGCTGTTACAGCCGTTGTTACAGGCAAGTTTGAAATAAAATCTCTCGACATCAAAAAAGAAGTCGTTGACCCCGAAGATGTCGAAGTACTTTCAGATATGATAATCGGTGCAGTCAACGAGGCTATCAGAAAAGCCCGTGAAGAAAAATCCGCTACTATGGATAAAATATCGGGCGGTCTTAATGTTCCGGGACTGTTCTGATTATGGGAGAATATCGTGTAGCACCTCTTGAAAGGCTTATCGAACAGTTTGAACGTTTTCCGAGTGTCGGTCACAAGACCGCTTCAAGACTTGCTTATCATGTCCTCTCCATGACGGAAGAGGATATCAATTCCTTTTCGCAGACCGTCATTCAAGCTCATAAAAATATCCGTCACTGTAAAATATGCTGTAATCTCACAGATACCGAAATCTGCTCCGTCTGCAGTGACGAAAGCCGTGACAAATCCATTATATGCGTTGTCGAGGATTTCAGAGATGTCATCGCCCTCGAAAGAACAAGAGAATTTCATGCAACTTATCATGTTCTCAACGGTGTACTCTCCCCGTTAAACGGCATTACTCCCAATATGCTCTGTATAAAGGAACTTCTTGCAAGACTTGACGGCGACACCGTGAAAGAAGTCATTATTGCCACCAATGCAACTGTTGAGGGTGAGGCAACAGGTATGTATATTTCCAAACTCATTAAACCTCTCGGCATTAAAGTAACTCGTCTTGCTTACGGTCTGCCGATAGGTGCCGACCTCGAATATGCCGACGAAATCACTCTCACCCGTGCCCTCTCCGGCAGAAACGAAGTCATTTAAGAGTGGAGTGTGGAGAGTTGAGAGTGGAGCAGGTGTAAACTTCTGATTTTTAACGTAAAGCAATAAAATTGAAAAGGGCGGATTTTTGGGAATGGAGCGGAAACAACTCCACTCTTCACTCCCAACTCTCCACTCTGATAAAAGAGGTGTTTTCATGGCAAAAGAAAATTTTAAGACGATTGCAAATAATAAAAAAGCTTATCATGAGTATTTTGTCATGGAAAGCTTTGAAACGGGCATTGAACTCTTTGGCACGGAAGTAAAATCTATCCGTCAGGGCAGAGTGAATTTAAAAGATGCCTGGTGTACCATAGAGGACGGAGAAATATTTGTAAAAGGTATGCATATCAGCCCCTATGAACAGGGAAATATATTTAATAAAGACCCTATGCGTGTCAAAAAACTCCTCATGCATAAACGTGAAATTATGCGTTTGTTCGGTCTTGTAAAACAGCAGGGCTATTCTTTGATACCCCTTTCACTCTATTTCAAAGGCTCAAAAGTGAAACTTCAACTCGGTCTTTGCAAAGGCAAAAAACTCTATGATAAACGTGACGACATGGCGAAACGTGACGCCAAGCGTGATATTGACCGTGCTATGAAAAATAAATTGTCAATGGGCAGTTAGCACTTTGCAGCTATTTGGATTGACGGGAGAAATAAATTTATGCAGACCATAATTATTGTGCTTGACGCCGAAAAAATGACAAATCCCGATTTGGATATTCGATATACTTTATCCGACTGTATTGAAGAATATACAAACGGTGCAGTAAAAGATAACGGATATGATTATATTTCTGATACAAAGTTGGGAATATGGCTTGAAACGGCTGATGCCGAAAATAATGCCAAGAATATTGCAGAGTTGATAAAAACGGAAAAGTTTTTAGACAACGATTTATCGAAAGCCGCAGATATTTATATTGCTGAAACGGAATGTGCGGATATTGAAAATTGCCGCAAATTCTATCCTTTATAATTGTAAATTTTGATTTATCGCAATAAAGCCGAGTGCATAAAATAATTGCACATTGCTAATTGCTAATTGCTCATTGATTTACGGGGGCGTAAAGGTTTCGACAGGGAGTGTGAGCTTCGGCAAGCGAGCAGCGGCACTGTGGAACCGCTATAAAATCCGCAGGCATAAAAAATAAACGACAACGATAATATTGTTGCCCTCGCTGCTTGAGCAGTGAGCGTTCCTCTTGGCTGTACCACGGGCTTTGAGGGGCGTCGATGAGTGGTGAACGTGAACGGCGGAATGTTCGGGCTGCCGTCATGACCTACGAACTACCGAAGCATGAGGTTCGCCGTCTGACTTTGTGTGGGGGGAATCTTTAAGAGTCGGCTGCGCTCGGAGAAAACCGTTGTAAGTGCTTTTTGGACAGGGGTTCGATTCCCCTCGCTTCCAGAAACGCCCCTCACGTTGTTCGGGGGCTCAAAGAATGACGAATAGTGAATAGAGAATAGTGTATAGTGATGCTCCGAGGGGCGTTTCTGTGCTATTCTCTATTCACTATTCTCTTTTCTCTATTCACTAAAAAGGGAAAAATATGCGTCACGGCACCGCAGTCAGATTTTGCGTACCGCAGCATCTTTCCCCCTGTTTCATGCTACGCTCGGACACGATGGAGGAGATATGGATGAAAAACGGCATCAGACCTGATCCGAATACGATACATCCCATCGCAGGTTATGACAAGGAAATCTACGTCAGACCAACGGTGACGAACCCGCATATTCTCGTGGGAGAGTTTACCTATATCGCCGATGCGGAATTTGAGAGCCACGTCACACACCATTACGAGTGGAACGGTGACAAACTGATTATCGGCAAGTTCTGTCAGATTGCCGCAGGGGTGGAATTTGTGATGAACGGTGCCAATCACCAGATGAATGCCGTGACGACCTTCCCGTTTTACACGCTGGAAGGCTGGGATATGGCTCCTCCGCCCCTGTCTGATCTGCCGCTGAAAGGTGATACCGTTCTGGGAAACGA
>ONIF01000011.1 GCA_900317795.1 uncultured Eubacteriales bacterium
ATAATAGCAGAGGTGATATTTTTTATGGGCAAGACAGTAGGCTATGCACGAGTATCTACAAGCGATCAGAATCTTGACCGGCAGATTAAAGCCTTGGAACAGTATGTAGAGCCTGATATGATGGTCACGGACAAAGCAAGCGGAAAGAATTTGAACAGAGCAGGCTATCAGTCGTTAAAGTTCGGCATCGGAAAGCTTGTGGAGGGCTACATGCTTTATATAAAGAGCCTTGACCGCCTGAGCAGGAACAAAGAGGATCTGAAGAAGGAACTGCAATATTTCAACGACAAGGGCATCAAGGTCAAGATACTGGATATGCCCACAACTATGACCGATTTTCCGGCAGAGCAGGCGTGGATCGGCGACATGATAACAAATATCATGATCGAGGTGCTTTCAAGTATCGCGCAGAACGAACGTGAAACTACACGTCAGAGACAGCTTGAAGGGCTTGCCGCCATGCCGACGGACATCGCCACCGGAAAGAAGATCAGCCGCCGCACGGGAAAACCCGTCGGACGACCGCCCATTACATATCCGAAGAAGTGGGAAAGTGTATATATTGACTGGCAAGACAAGAAAATAACTGCACGGCAGGCAATGCGGCTGCTGAATCTGAAACCGAACTCATTTTATAAGCTGGCAAAGCAATACAATGAAAAATAAAATTACAGAAGCCATTCGTCCATCGAAAGACACATAGCTTCTGTTTTTGTATGTGTATTTATACATAACAAGTCATTATTAATGATATAATTTTTATATAATTTATAATATTATTAATATAAAAATTAAATAATCATATCAAGACAGATTTTTGAGAAATATTTTTATGTGCATTGATCAAATAGCTTACTGCATAAAGTGATATAGCAGACAGGAAATTTTAAGATTATTAAGAATTCCGATAGGATATCCCAAACATTTACAGGAATGCCCCTGAGACGAGCACAGAGGGCTCTGTAATGGGCTTAAATATCAAATCAATAATTTCCATACCTGAACACAAAAAACGCTCTGAGATGCCTTAAAATGCGTTTTAGAGCTATGTACAATATTTTACTCCGATATATCAAAGCCGCCTGTTTTTTTTACTGCTCAAAACCGCACCATCAGACGGCACCGGAGCAACATCTGACTCAGTAAAGTAATTAAACATAGCGTAGAAGTCAAATCCGATCCTGCCGCCTGTTCTACCATTACGATTTTTTAGTATCACGGCTTCCACCTCACGGGGATTTTTGCTCTTTGCCTGATCTATGTCAAAATTCTTGTTCCCTACCCCTCTGAGCTGCAAGCCGATAAGCACGTCCGTAGAATACTCGATAGCCCCGCTCTCCTTGAACGCCTGCATTGATACCTTTACGCTGTAATTCTCGCGGTTAAAGGAGCTTATCACTATGACGGGAATTTTATAGTCCCTTGATAAACGCTTGAAGGTAAGTATCGCATTGTCTGTATTCTGCTTGTCCGTCCACTTCTCGTTCTTCGGAGAAAGTATCTGGAGATAGTCCACGATGACCACAGGGGGCTTGTGTCCGCTCTCTATATGCTCTCTGACCTGATCTACAATAGTTTCCGCAGTAACATCTCCCATCCCCTCTCTGATGAAGATATTTCCGGCGATCCTTTCATAGTCACTGACAGAATTTTTTATCAGTTCGCGTTCCGCCTGACAGTATGAGCTGTATTTCCCGCGCGCCATAATTCCTCTGGTAGTCTTGGCATACTGTACATTTCCCTTTGTCTTAAGAATCCTCTGGATCGTATTACGGCTGATGCTCTTGGCGATCAGCTCATTTTTAGACATTTCCAAAGAAAAAATAAGCACCTCATGCCCCTGAGCTGCGATCTGATCCGCCATCTGCAAAGCAAAGGTAGTCTTACCCAAAGAAGAAATAGCTCCTATTCCGTAAAGACCCTCATACAGTCCCCCGTCAAGCATATTGTCAAGAGCTTCAAAGCCTGTAGGAATGACCTCAGTATTGACACTTTCGGATATCCCGTCAACAAAATCCCGCAAAAATGCTTTTGCGGAAAACTGACCGTCATATTCCGTTCTTCTCTCTGCATTGTCATCAAGAATTCTTTGTTCTATAAGAACGTCAATATGCTTTATCCCATACATAACAGATCTGCTAAAAGTCTCCCGGTCATTCATCAACGCTTCATTTGGGTCTTTGAAACCGCCACAAGGATCATAGACGCAATACACTATACCACGCTCGTCAAATTCGGCTGTAAGCTCATTTCTTGCCTGTTCTCCGGCGCTGTCATTATCAAGAGCTATGATAAACTTCGGCTTATGCTCCGTTTTATCAAGAACCGAAAGAAAAAAACTGACGTTACTGACGCTCCCAAGCCCTACAGCGCTGTCATATCCGGCAATATCAATAATACTCAGCGCATCAAGCTCACCCTCAGTTACATACACGATATCACTGCTCTGTAAAGCTTTCTCGTTGAAAATATGTACCCTGCCGACCTTTGACTTTACATAGCTTTTCTGATTTTCCGGAATCTCATCATCGTTTCTGGTATCTCTTGCAAGATAAGATCCGGAAGAAGTGGGAATAATAAGTCTTGGAGAAGCTGGGGAACGAGAATTTTTCGGATGCTTCCATTCAGACACAAAGCCAACGCTGAAATGATCTAATGTTTCAGGAGAAATTCCCCTATGATAGCTCGTTTCACACAAATGCTCATTTGCATCCGAAAAGAAAGAAGTCAGATCATCTTCATCACAGTTTTCAACATCCGGGGCGGCGGAACCTTCCTTTGTGGCTGCCCCACTGTTTCCAATTACCGAAAGAAAAGAAAAAGTTTGGTCTGGTAGAAAGTTTTTTCTTCTTTCGGTTAAAAAATCTATCTTCACATGATATTTATCGGCTAAATACTGAACCACCGAATTTTTAGAAATGTTTTCAATCTTTTCTGCAAGGTCAAAGATGTCTCCGTGCTGATGACAAGAGAAACAATAGTAATTTGTCCGATAGATAGTAAAAGCACCTGTTGAATTTGCTCCTGTACCACTGCCGCAAAAAATGCAGACAAACTTGTTTTTTTCTTTTGAGCGTTTGAGATGCTCTTCTGCATAATCGGGCAAGTACTGCTTTATAGTCTCGATCGCGTTCTGAAAGTCCACGGGCGGAACATTCCTTTCTATAACTACCGGAAGAAGAAAAAACTGTAGTTTCCGAATATCTTCCATAAGCTGAATAAATTTTTTTCTTCTTTTGGTTTTATTAACTACCGAAAAGAACAGACTATCGGTTTCAGATATCTATCCCATCTAAAATACTAAAACCATAAAAAGTAATATCTTTTTACCAAAAGATAAACCGAACCGTCCCCCTTGTCAAGGGGGGACGGTGATGGTTACAAGTCTTATAATATCTTATAAGACTTAACGTTTTTTTGAGGTTCCGAAACACCAGTGTTTATACGGGTTTCGGGATAGGGGCTTGGACAAAAAATCGCACCTTTTGGACAAAAAATCGCAAGTGAGCGGACAAAAAATCGCAAGTCACTGGACAAAAAATCGCAAGTGGGCGACTTGCTACTTTTTGTCCAATTGTTTAGAATGTGATTATTTCTATCTCTCTTTCGGTAATTTTGAAGTCCTTTATCCATTCAAGATTCTTGTAATGGTTAAGTATTCTCTCTATTTTTTCCGGAAGTCGCTGTTTTTGCTTGTATGTTTCAATGCAGCATCTTTGGCAGATCGTATCTATCAGGATTGTTCTGCTTATGTTCTTACTGTTTCTCATTTTTGATATCCTTGTAAGAAGATAGTCTGAAAGCAGCAGATTGTCATCTGTTTTGCTGATAGGGCTGTCAAGAACATTCAGAGGAAGTCTTGTTACCTGCTGTCTGTTCTCGGCAAAGGCAAAGAGCTTTGGTGCGTCTATTATCTTTATCGCACTTTCAACTATCTGACCTCTTGCATAGGCGGTGCAAGTTTCTGTCGCCAATAGCGGGAATGTGGCTTTTATTCTTTCATATTTGGGGTAAAGCTCATGTTCTTCTGTGGTGTCGATGGTCACTCTTGCACGGCTGATCGTCTCCACGCTTTCCATTATCTTCTCTTTGGTTTTTGCATTTGGTCTTCCTGTGTTGCCCATAGCCTTGTATATCTGTTCGGCTGTGATCACATCATGTCCCTGATCTTTCAGATTGGCACAGGCATTCCATACCCATTTATCATATACGGTCAGCTCTCTGCTGATATTTACGCCGTTCAGGGCTGCAAAATCCAACAGCAGAAGAATACTTGCCTGTTTTCCTTTTCTGCTGTCCTTATCGCTTTCTGCTTTCAGGTCTTTTACCTCTCCGACGGGGAACCCGTACCAAAGTGTAGAGTTTACCTTATCGAGCGGAAAACAAATACTGTCAAGCTTTTTTGTATCGACTTTTGGCAGTTCTCCGTTTTTTTGCCTGAAAATAGGAAGTGTATCAAAAATCTCAGGTCTTTTATAGTATTTGCAGGCCTTTTCATCAATAAGCTTTTCAATTTCTTCCAAGGGAAAGTCGTAATATTGAAATGCTGCTATCTGTGCCTGTAAGATCTGAGTAAGATAAATGCAGAAGTTTCTGTAATCTTCTGTATATTTCTTCTCTTTGTTTATATTATTCAGGCTGAGAAAATCTCCGGGCTTCGGGAAAAGCTGTTCTTCACTGAAAATTTCGTCCTGAAAATCTTTCTTTGTCACAGCATCCAGTATTTCTTTTATATCCTTGATAATTGCTGATTTATCGCCTTTAAACGCTAAAATATACCGTTTCTGGGCTTCTGTTTCTATTTCCTGAACATCAAGCATACACTTCTTTACATACTTGCTGATCATGTATACTTCACGAGCCTCATATAACGGCTTCATCTGTTCAAAAAGGGCATAGTACAGATTGCTTCTTTTATCAATTTCCTCAGATGTCAGGTATATATTGACTTTATTGATAACCATTTATTTTCTCCTTAACAGGTTCTTTTCATTATTTTTTCAGCAACCTTTCATATTCCAGAACATAGTCCGCTATCAGGAGATTGAGTATCTTGTTGTTGCTGATGCCTCTGAGCTCGTTGATCGCCTTGAATTTTTCGTAACGGTCGATATCCACATAAGCCGAGATCATCTTGTTCTTTTCGTGGTTGCTTTTGAAGCTGCTGACGGCTGTTTTGCTTTCCTGTGTTTCCGGTGTCTGATCTCCGAGCATATCCTTTAATTTTGCCATTGTAAAAACTCCTTTGTATAATTTTTGATATAGATAGTTATATAAAAAATTAAATTATATAATTTCTTATATAATAGTCTCTGCTATCCTGATATATTCCTGCGCTACCTCTGATCTCTTGTTTGAGATGACGACGGGCAGCCCCTGATATACCGTTCTGGGCGCGTCGGCGGATTTTTTGATAGTTCCTATGAATGGTACACCCTGTTCATGCAGAAGATCCCAGACATCTTTCTGGTCGTTGACCTGCTTCTCATAGATGGTTGCGATAATACCGGATACTTTTACATCCGGATTCAGATCGGGGTCGTTCTTTATCTCTCTTATGGTGCTCATCAGGGCTTTCAGTCCCTTATAGGCAAGAAAGTCCGTTTTGCATGGAATGATGATCTCATCCGCCGCAACAAGTCCGTTGATCGTCAGTATAGAGAGCTGCGGCGGACAGTCAACAAAGCAGTAATCGAAATAGGGTGAGAGCTTTTCCAGTGCCCTTTTAAGCTTCTTCTCTCTTGCCGGTTTGGAGATCAGCTTCATTTCGGTTTCCGCAAGGTCAATATCGGAGGGAATGAGATAGAGGTTGTCCATTTTCAGGTTGTCAACAGTGTAGGCACATTCAAAAGGATCCTTGCCGTCAAGCAGTCCGCAGATGTTTAGTCCCTTGCAGTCTTTTTCCATACCGCAGGAAATTGTAAGCGAAGCCTGCGGGTCAAGATCGACCATGAGGACTTTCTTACCGTTCAGAGCTTTTGCAGCAGCGAGGTTATATGTTGATGTTGTCTTTGCAACACCGCCTTTTTGGTTGGTAAGTGTTATTATTTTCATGTCAGTAACCCCTTATATAATCTAGGACATTTATAATTATATAAAATTTTATATAAAAAATCAAGAGTTTCCTGTTATCTTTTTAAGATACGGAAACTCTTTTAGATAAGTGCAGACATATTTTTTAATTGTTGCAGCATTAACAAGAAATATTCTGCAAAATAAAACAGCCGATTTCCGTGTCAGTGACACTTGAACAGGAAAACGGCTGTTTTGTATAATTTTTGATATTATGATTTATATAAAATATTATATAACTTCACTTTTTCTCGGACAGGAACCTTTTCAGCATGAAGGCAAGAAAATAGGGAATCGTATAGAACTTTCCGTTAAAGCCTATGTTCCTGTTGGCGAACTTTATTCCGTATCTGATATCGAAAAACCTGTCGTCAGTGATGAGCTTATTCAGAGAAGCTGTTGCGCTGTCGTTTGCTTTGACCTCAACAGGGATAAGGGAGTCTGAGTCCCTTACAAAGAAGTCCATTTCGATAGTACCCTTTTCGTTCTTGTAAAAATAAAGCTGATAGCCCTGTTTTACCAGCATATCGGCAACAATGCTTTCATAGAGTGCGCCCTTGTAGGTGTTAAAATTCTTGTTGTCCCTCAAGTCGCTTTGTACCTCGTCCTCAAAAGAGCCGACAAGCAGACCTGTATCACGGAAATACAGCTTGTAGTGGGACGGGTCATAATTGCCCTTTAAGGGCAGCTCGGGAAGCTCCATACAGTAGCAGATATTTATAATGCCTGCATCGTTCAGCCAGTCAACAGTCCCTATATAGTCACGGTTCCTTGCGCCCTTTGCAACCTTGGATATCTGGAACTTCTTGTTCTCCCTGCCGAGAAAAACGGGTATCATCCTGTAGATATTCAGTATTTTTCCCTTGTCGAGTCCCTGCGCGTATTTAGTGATGTCTTCCTCGTAGTCCTTGAGTATCTGTCTCTGCATTTTCAGCGTACCGCTATAGTTGTTGTTGGAGACAAATCTGCTGACAATGGCGGGCATACCGCCGATCACGATATACTCCCGAAAGTTTGCAAGCATGACATTGTATTCCGTGTCAGACAAAGGCTCTGTTTTCAGAAGGTGCTGATAATATCCCTCGATCTGTTCTTCGGAATAGCCCTTAGCCCATAGGAACTCTTCAAAATCCATAGAATACATCTCATAGTCTTCCTTGTTGCCTACGCTGTTGGATTCTATCTCACCGTAATTGATGCCCATCAGCGAGCCGGAGCATATCACATCAAATCGCCTGTCCTGATTGAAACTTTTAAGGCTCGTAGCACAGCTCACACAGTCTTGCATCTCGTCGAAGAATATGAGTGTTTCACCGGGGATGATATTCAGGGACGGATCATGCAGAGTGATATTCTTGATGATGTCATCCACCTCAAAGCCGTCATTGAAGATATCACGGTATTTTCTTTGCAGAGCAAAGTTGATCTCAATGACCGAGCCGTAATGTTTCTTTGCAAATTCCCTTATGCTTTCAGTCTTGCCTACCTGCCGTGCACCCTTGATGATAAGGGGCATTTTGTCAGGGTTGGCTTTCCATTCTTCAAGGAATATATCGGTTTTTCTTTTCAGATGTGTCATCAATACCACTCCTGTCTGATCGTACAACGATATTATAACACATTTTTCTAAGCATACACAAGGGTAATTTACACAAAATTCCCGAAAATTAACGGGGTGCTTGCACATATTTCCTGATTGAGCTTTGATGATAAATGCAAAAATATATATAAAAAATATATATAATTATTTATATAACTTTTAATATGAATAATTATGTAATAATGAATCTTAGCTTTAATTATAAATGCGGTCCTCTGCGTCTTGGTGGCTGAGCTGTCTGTGTCTGCATAGGCTGTGCAGGAGTCGGAGGTACAAGCTTTCTTGCTTTCTCAATGGACATAGCAAGATACTTTTTCTCGGATATCGGAGTTTTTACAATTACGGTTTTCCCGTCACATATACGCTCTGTTCTGACAGCAACATGGTATTCCTGCGCGGTTTCCATCAGCTTGCCGAATACGGACAATTCGATCTGAAATGAACAATACCTGTCATCTTGGCTTTGTGTCAGTTGTTCTATTGTCCGATTGATGCTCTCTGTCTCCTGCCGTACACGGTCTCTTTCCTGCTCTGCTGAGGTGATCTGATTTTGTACTTCCGATAACCTTTCTTTGCTCTTATCGGTTTGTTGTGTTATTTCATCATTCTTTTTCTTTTGTTCCGAATATTCATTTAACGCATCCTTTGTCCATCGCTTGTAGGTCAGAAATTGTTCAAGCTCTTTGGCTGCCTTTTCTTTAGCATCGGAAATGATCTTTTCTGCTTCGGCTTGTGCTTCTGCTTTTATCTCGTCTGATCGCTTAATTATATCTTCCGCCCAATCTGATCTTGCAGCAGTAGCCTTCAGGCTGCTGAATTCATCCCAGAAAACGCCTCTCAGAGCCCCTGTAAGCGTTTTTTTGCCATTTATGCGGTTAACTTCCTCTGTTGTAAGAATACGACCTTGCAGAGTCTGTAAATGGCCTTCTGCCTGTGCTATATTCTTTTCTAATGCATCTATCTGCTGTTCGTATTTTTTCTTTTCAGCTTGTAAGGCTGCTTCTTGTCTGTCAATTTCTTCCTGAAGATCCTTTTTTCGTTGTTCAAGCTGAGTTAGTTCTGCCTGCTCGGATTGTTTCTTTGCTTTCAGCTCTTTTCTTTTCTGTGTATGTTTATCTGCCTTTCGCTGCTGATCGGCTGCAATCTGTTCCGCTTCGGCTGCCGCCTGATTTGCTGCCTGTATTCGTGTTTGAGCGATTTGCTCTGCTTGTTCGGCTTGCTTTGTCCGGTTCCTTGCAAGCATTTCCTTGTATTCGGCTGTTTCAAGATGCTTCCTGGATGTCTCTCCACTTTCAAGATCGGCTCTGCTGCCGCGCTCAAGCCCGTACTTGATTGAAACAACGGAATAGAAATCATCCTGTAACTGCTGCATTTCCTTTCTGCCGCCCAATATGTCCTTTGCCGATAGTCTGCCGTCAGGTGTCAGAGGAACGAAATCAAGGTGTAGGTGCGGTGTAGCTTCGTCAAGGTGTACTGTTGCGGCGATAATATTCTCTCTACCGTAACGGTTTGCCGCAAATTCAAAGCAGTCTATGAAGAATTGTCTCTGTTCCTGCTCGGAAAGGCGGCTGAAAAAATCTCCGTCTGAGGTAAAGAGCATCTCACACATTTTAACGGCATCCTTGCGGATTGCCTTCTTTCCCTTGTAGCCCTGCTGCAGCCGTTCATCTATCAGCTTGTTGTAATTATGAGTGTTTTGCTCTATCAGGCTGTAGTTAAGCTCCGAACGGCTGCGGTCTATGTCGGGATTGATGTTGCTGTGCTGTCGTTCCCGATTGTTATGGAGCTGTAAGCCGGCAACTGCCGCAGCTCCCTTGATCTTCTCCACTCTGCACACACCATAGCTCATTCCGCCTTGCTCCCTTCGCTTTCAGCAGCCATGCTACTGATGGAATACTTTACCGCCATTGTACGCCATTGTATCACAGGGAGGGAAGAATTCAAGCGGTAAAGTATAACACACTATACTTATTACGCAGGCTGCATAAGTAGTGTGCCAGAGCGTTCCCCTCTGGACTTCCCTACCGGCAGGGAAAATTTTATACGAGAGGCTATCGCATAAAAAAAGTTTCATCAGCATTTCCAAAGGCTGTGGGATCCACGAGGCAACAAAACAGCTGCAGGCAATTAAAAATAAGAACTAATACTTTGAAATTAGATTGAACCGCCGTATGACGAACGGCACATATGGTGGTGTGAGAGGGCGGAGAAATTCCGCCCTACTCGATTGCTGTACTATGTAGACTTTCCACATTATCCCTCATTGCACTCACGTTCGCCAAGAATCCGTATACTTTTATCATCAATTCATCAACGATACAAATGTTTATCCTAAATTGATTTTCAACTTAATTAAAATTTATTATTTCCGGATTGTTAATAAAGGTATTATCACTGATTTTATCCAGGTTCCCTACTCGTCCATAAATATAAACCATTTCTAGCCTGTCAGCTCCTGCAAAGGCACCATCGCTAATTTCATTAACCTCTCCGTTGATAGTTAATACAGTAACATTTCTGACGGAAACAATCATATCTTTGGTGATAATAGGAACAGAACCATCAATTATCAGTTCAACTTCTGTATCCTCTGCTAATCCAGAAAGATCAACAGGAAACTCATCGAAAAAGCCGGTGAATCTGAAATCATCAGGATTCTTTGTTTTCCTAATAGAAACCCGGTATTTATGACCAACAGCAAAATGTTTGCTGTGGTATTTAGGATAGATCTCCGCAAGCTCCTCCGGATCTATTTTTTCCCATAACCCTTTTTTATAATCTGCTATCTTTTTGTTACGTATTTCATCAAGCTGTTCTTCAGTATATTGAGAAGGATTGCCTATATTCATTATAAAGCGACCATTGAGGCTTCTGCAATCATACGATTCCGTTCTGCTGATTTCATCAGTGGCACACAGAGCTAAAAACAGCTGCAGTTCGTCAAGCTGTTCGGCAGTCAGTTCATACTCCAACATTCCTGTAATATTCCTCAGCTCAAAGTGCACATCTCCTTTTTCAAAACATCTATTCTTCTTATTCCAAAGGTAGCCATATAAAGCAAAAATCTCCATTTGATATGGCTTGGGAGTTATCCTGTCGGCTTCAATGGTTAAACGAAAAGCAAGAGCTTTCGTCGGATCAGTTAAATCAAATAAATCATCCAAGAATTCGTTCTCACTGCTGTTTAAGCCATGTTTTTCATTCTTATCGTATGATGAATATACATAATCATCTGTAATGTCATTCGGCTGAACGTGGTGTATGTATATCTCATCATCTGATTCGTCAATTCCTTCGCTGTCACATTCGGATTCATCAGTTATTTCACCGTCATATTCGTATTCGTCAAATTCTTCGTTTTCACATTCAACTTCGTCAATTTCTTCGCTGTCAAACTCAGATTCATCATAAGTTTCGTCATCCGCTTTCCTGTCGGCTTCGTCAGATGATTCAAAATCATTTGCGGCTTTGTTTACCTTGTCAAGAATGGATGAAAGATAATTAAGAACAGTTCCTCTCCATTGAACTTCAGTTTTTAGGTGATACTGACCCTTCACTATCGCCTTGCCAAATTCATTGAGAACATTATCTGAACTTGACATGCTGCCACAGTAAGGACACTTAGTGAAGTCCTCATTTGCCTGGACATTGATAAAGAATCCGCAGGCAGTACATTTTCCCGGAAAAAACTGCATAAAGAAACACTCCTTTTTATTTTGTCTTGTTCCTCATTGTGAGGGAGAGTTTTTTATAATTGTAATTATTATATCATGTCAAAGTTTGAAAAAAATATTTTGCTCAAATATTTTGTGAATTGTAAAATACACTAACAATATTTTTCTCATGATTTTACATCATGGCTGAACTGCTTGAAGTAACATATGCTTTTGTCAATTCACTATCCTTTTATTTTGCTTATTAAAAGTCCTTTGAAAAGCATGATAATTTCCACTGCCGCGCTGCGGGGGACAATATACGGCAAATTCTATCGTTTTGAAATCGTAAATATATTCCTGTATGATCTCCTTATACGCCTGTGCAACTGCATCCGGCGGATTTCCGAACGCACCGCAGCCGAATGCGCCGAGAATGATAACATCCACGCCTTCGCTGACTGCAATATCCAGTATTCGTTTTGCTCTTTTCTTGTGCAGCTCTTTAAGTACCTTATCCGAAATAAATATCTTTTCATAACGGGAATTGAGATTCGGTGCGGCGCAGGTTATAACATCCACATTATACCATTTGTTTTCCGGCAGAAGCTCCGGAAGCGCCGTGTCAGACTTGAATACAGTAATTCCCGGAGAATAAATACAGTCGTCATTATAAAGAGAATTCAATCTTCCTGATTTCAGCTGTCTGTAATGGGTATCGTGGAATTTCTTTTTTGTTTCATTATCGCCTATGGCAAAATACAGCGTGCTGCAACGGCACAGACATTCCTCCTGTGCGCCTGCACCTGTCGTTACGCCACCGCCCACATGAGTAGATGAAGCAAAATTCAGCACGCATACATGATCGTCGCTGTATCTCTTTGCAGCCTCAAAGCTGCGCTTTTGGGATACTATGATCTCACCCTGAGTGTCAAAGCGATGATTTTCCGGCTTTTTTATGGTCTTTTCAGTTTCAGGAATCACATACTGATGTGCTATGGTTTCCTTGATCGAAGTTGCAAGCTTTTCATTGCTGCGGCAAAGCCTTTCAGTGTCGTTAAAAATATTGATAAGTTCTGTTCTCATTTTTATTCTCCTCTTTTTGATAAAATTTTTATAGACCTCCATACGGAAGTTCTTCTAAAACTGCATTAATTCCTTTTGTTTCATAAAGCTCGTTGATATATTTCATTTCTGCTTCAAACCCGCCCTTATCCGGTACCCATTCATCCGTATCATCATCAGACATCGGCTCGATCCACGTTTCATAGAAAATAACGCTTTCTGTGATAAACGGAAGAATAACATCCTCTACTCCTCTCATTGCTTCGTCCATGCTCATGTGATGATGGTTCCATTCCCGGAAAAGCACAAGCAGACCGCTCTTTTCATCAAAATCAGCAAGGTAGTCGGGAGAATCGCAGTATCCTCCGAAACAGGTAAGATCCTCCATGAATTCTGTTTCTTCCTCCGGATAATAATCTATCCCTTTGGTATAAGGAAATAAAGCATATATCATCCTCTTCAGCTCATCGTCAATAACTGCCGACCAGCAGCCCTTGTCAAAGGCAGCTGCCATATCCTTACGATATTTTTCTTTGATGATTCCTTTGTAATGGAACCCAAAATACCAACTCATTTTATATCCTCCTTTCTTAGAAATGATCCTCACCGAAAAGAAATTCCGGCAGCTTTGCAAATTCCTTTGACAACGTATTATACCACACGTTGGTATCACAATCGCAATAATAGACCCACACCTTGCCGAGCATCCCTTCAAATATTTGTCCCAGTGTCATACCAATGTATTTTTCAAATCTGCTGTAAAGAGTACCTTCGTAGGCTTTGATAAATGCCTTAGCAAAATCTTCAAGCAGTGCATTGGAAACAAATGGCTTATAAACAGTATCAAGAAGTTCACGGGTGAAGACCTCCGGTATTTGGTCATCGGACGAAATCGAAAGCAGCGGACTATCCGGCACTTCGTTCAGAATGTCTTTGAGCAGGATGCCGGGAAAGATCTGATCCTCCGGGTCGTGGTACAGCATATCCCTGAGCTGGTAATAGAGGTCAAGTATCAGATAGCCCGCTATCTTATCAGCGATTTCTTCGGAAATATCCTTGTTTTTTATCCTGTCGATATAATGCTCATAGGTGTGCGTTTTTCTTCCGGAAGCAAGATACTGCTCAGCGCCGTAAAAAATGATCTCCATGATACCATGACACAACGCTCCGTCAATGTCGTCAATATCCCAATAGCCAAGCTGTGAAAAGTGACGGACTCTGCCGAAAAAATCATTTGAGATCCATCGGCTGAACTCAGACGGCTTACCATGAAAACCGGGCACAGTTTCTTCAAATTTCTTTGCGTCTTCTTCACTCCAGAAGGTATAATTGTGAACAAAGTTTGACATATAAAATTTATATTTCTCGGGGTCACTTGCGGATGTTTCATCAAGTATTTTTTCAAGCTTTGTTTTGATCTCCTCGATGTCACATTCCTTGAATATATAACTTGAGCTTGAGCTGTTTGTTACAAAGTCTGTTCTTATTTTCATTTTACTTCACCTATCCCATGTGGTTACAGCCAAAAATACATTCAGGCAGTTTTTTAAATTCATCTCCCAAAAGAGAATCCGTTTCTCCGCCGTTAAAGTAAATATACAGCTTCCCAAGCACTGCTTCAAGTAATTCTATCGGGGTCATTCCATAGTATTTGTCAATTCTTTTCAGGATCTCATCAGTATGGTGTCTTACATAATGTCCGACAACATCATATTCTTCCCCGTCTATCAAAAGATAAATATCGTCATAGCGCTCAAAAAACAGCTCCCACAATTTTTCTTTCGTTATCTCTTTCAGGACCTCCTTTGAAAAAGTCTCTTCATAGTGCCAGTCGGTCTTGTTGAGAAAATACTTATTGAATAATTCATTGTTTTTATGAAACAGGCAGTGCATTGCTGTCAGAGCAGTGAATTTCTCATGCATTTCATCACTCAGTGTATCACTTTGTACCTTTTCGATATAGTATTGAAAATTTCCGTGTTTTTTTCCGGATCTCATATATGAGTCGATTCCGCTGAAAATGATTTCGTACAGATCACAGTCATACCAGCTGCATATTTCTTCCAAATCCCGATAAAAAAGACAGTCCGACGGTTTCATAGCCCTTGACAGTATCTTATCAACTGCCTTATCACATTCCTCCAGCAGGCTTTTTCCGGATAACCATTTCATACTATCAGAATCTTCATAATACGGATATAAAAAACCCGTTAATGATTTATGATCCGGATGCTCTGTTATATATTTTTCAATGCCATTCATTACTTCATCTTTAATTTTTTTGGTATCACATTCCTTAAAAATGTAGCTTGAGCTTGAGCTGTTTGTCACAAAGTCTGTTCTTATTTTCACAATATATCATCTCCTATCCCATGTGTCTGCACCATAATACACATACCGGAAGACCTGACAGTGCATCATCCAGATAAGGGTTGATCCACTCATAGTCCTCAAAATGCAGATAGCACGGTCCCATAACCTTATTAAGAATTTCTCCGGCTTTCATACCGTAATAGTCTTTTGCAAGCCCGGGCAGAATATCGTAATAGGTTACGAAAAATTCAAACAATACTGAATTATCGTAATTAACATAACGGCTGCACTGAGCGCATACTGTCAGAAATCCGGTATACATCTCATCCATGATAAACTCGGAAAAGACTGGCTCGTCTTTGTCATAACGATTATAATGTTCTGAAAAGCAATAGTATTCCAGAATCACCGCTCCCATCAGTCTTTTCCTGACTTCTTCGGACAGATCCTTTTGTCTGATCTTTTCAATATACTCCCTGTTGCTCTGTTCCCTCAGTTCTTTTCTTCTTTCACTGTAATGATAATCTTCGCTGTCTTGATTCTCTCCTGTATCGCAGTATTTTGTGAGCGTATCAAGAAATCTGACAACACCCGTTCTGTGTTCCGACTTCATATATTCATCAATTCCAAGTATGGCGATATCGACGATATCCTCGCTGTACCAGTCGTAAACCTCGTCAATAACTTCAAAAGGAAACTCATAAAGCGGCTGCATTTCTTTGTTCATACAGTTAAATTCCTGCTCAAATCCATATTCATCCTCAAACCATTTCAAATCCTCCTTGAAAAATTCTTCGTCCAGATCATCACCCTTGCAGGCATATTTATATTCTGCCTCAAGTCTTTTGCTGATGGCTTCTTTGACAGCCTTTTTAAAAGGACTCAGATCACCGACTGTAAAAATAAAGCTGGAGCTTGAGCTGTTGGTAACAAAATCAGTTCTTATTTTCATTATTTTTCATCCTCTCTCTGCATACAACTATTTCCGGCATCAGAGGACAACCGCCCATGCAAAATTCTTTGTGCGGACATTCCGGACAAGCTCCGCGCATTTTATTCCTGATCTTTTCAAACCCCTCCGAATTCCATGCCTGTTCGATAGTATTATTTTTCAGGTCAACGGTATAACCCTCATCCTCAGTGCAAAAGCTGCACGGAAGCATTTTCATATCAGCAGAGATATAAGCAGACCATCTTGCCGCTTCGCAGGTATCAAGACTTTCCGAAAATGTATTGTTAAGACCTATCAGAGCCGGCACAGTGCAGGAATCAAAGCCTATTTTATAGGGAAATGTATAATTGTCAATGTATTGCAGGAAAGCCGAAAAATCCTTGTTGTCACTTGTTATCATCTCGCCCTTTGTTCCAAGACCTCTGGGCTTGTGCAGAAGAAAGATGATTGCGTTTATCCCATCAGGAAAGCCGTTTCCGAACTGTCTGTATTTTTTTTGCAGACGCAGGAGAGCTTCATTGACTGTCGATCTTGAAATAACATAGTGGATATTTGTTTTTACACCTGCCCTCAGAAGCATATCAATAGCCCTGTGGGTATAGTCACTGCGGTACCAGCTCACGGCAACGGCACCGCAGTATTTTTTGCACAGCTTTGCAATATCTTCTGTCATACCAAGACCGGATGTAGTAAAATTTGGAACAATACCGTTTTCTCTGCATATTTTCAGTATTTCTTCAAAATGCTCATGCTGATCCGGGTCGCCTCTGCCGCCAAGGGCAAACTGATATGTCCTGCCCCGGCACTGCTCTGCTATGCTCCTGAAATCCTCCGGTCTCATATTTGGTTTATGTATTTCCGAACCGCTTTGATAGCATTGTACTCCCGCTTTCAGGCAAAGACCGCTTTTTCCGTGTTTACAATGCCCCATAATGCCAACGTCAAGCAGTTCGGGAAATACACCCATAAACGGATCAGAATCAACCGCCTTGCCGTTTTCGTCCTTGCCTATCCTGACATATCTCCCTGTTTTTTCATTAAAAGCAGAAACATAATCCTTCTCGTTATGTAATTGCATAATATCACCTCAATCTCCGGCAAATACTGGTACAAGGGCATAAAACGGCTGTATCTCACCGCATTCCTCCGGTGAGGGAAATTCGTTGATATGGGAAGCTGTCAGCCATTCTACAGAATCTCCGTTTCCAAATAATTCGCTGTAGGTAAAATATGATCTCTTGGCTTTGGTTTTATGCCATATCTGTCCGAACTCAGGGAATACTATCGGCGAATCATAGACCATGAGAGAATAATCTCTTTTTTCCTGTTTTTCTTTATGCTTGTATTCATCAATTATCTCATCCATGAACGAATTGCCGGAACCCGACTTATAAATATAGCTGTTATATTCGTCCTTTACAGGTCCGACCGCCTTGAATTTTTTCAGCAATTCCTTTGTTTCCTCTATGCACTCGTCAAGATATCTTTGATATTTTTCTGTTTCAAGCTCATCCTTGATATATTCAAAAAAGTATTTTCCGCCCCTGCCTGTTCTTTTTCTCTTGCCTGATTTTTCTCTTTTTAATCGCCGAAGCTTGCTTTCCTGCTGTTTTATAAAATCATCAATATTCTCCCACAATCCTGTTGTCAGAACGTTCTTCATATCATAGCCGAGAAAATCATAGCACATCCCGCCCGCAAGATCGCCGAGCAGATCAGTATAGCGAAGATCAAGTATGTATCTTCTGAAAACACCTTCGCCGACAATAACATCCGTTATACAGCTGAACTGATTGCAAACACGGAAGATAGTATTCTGAAAGCTCTTCTCTGTCTTGATTACCGGAACATCCTCCGGCACTAAAATAAGATCTTTTGACGGTGCATAGGTAGATTTTGTGCTGAGCCGCTTCTTTAAAACATCCTCAACTACTTCCTCCATATCATCGCTGTCACAGAATTTTTCCCCGTTCCATGTGCCGGTAAAGCGGTCGTCAATACGGGAATATGAAAGCCAAATATCATCGTTTTCTTCGGTTATTTTAAGATCATGTCTGCGCTTTCTTTCAAGCTCTATGAGTATCAGCCTGCGGATATCGGTATCGCTAACAAGGCGTGTGTCCACATTTGTTCCCATGCCCCAGCCTGACGGGTAATACAGGATATAGTATTTTTCATTCATATGGTCTATCCTTTTTTCTGTTCTGCATATTTTGCATTTATATATTCCATATTCTTTCTGAAATCCTCAGTACAGTCCCTGTATGAAATGCCTTGTGATTCTTCATATGCTTCATCGCCGGTATTGTATATCAATATTTCTTCGGTTATATATGGTAGGAAATCAGAAATAAAATCATATGTCTGCCATGCGTCATGTGAAGCGTTGTACTCGTATTTTATATACAGAATACCTGTTTCCTTATCATACTTCGCTATACTGTATTCTAACATACCATTCACATTGTAATATTCCTCATCCTGATCCACATATTGGGATAGAATTGTTTTTAAAATATCAGACCTTACGGCTGTCCAGTTCTTTGCATTTACCGCTCTTTCAATATCCTCCCTGAACTGCTCTTTTATTATTCCCCTGTATTCAAACCAGCAATAAAAGCTCATGTTATCGTTCACATCCATTCTGTACCCTTTTCTTCATACTTACGGTTACATTCATTTATCCTGAGCATAAAATCTTCTGTCACGTCATTATATTCCTTACCAGTGTCATACAGATTTTCTTCCCATTCATGAAAGAATATGATCTTTTCCGTAATAAACGGCAGATGCGTATCCAGAAATTTCTCCGTATTGTAATTGTCGCTGATGTAATTATAAGTATATTTTATTTCAAGCAGACCACTGTCCGGGTCATATCGGAAATAATCATTTTCAAAGGGCTTTCGGCTGCTGCTTATGAATATCAGGCCATAATCGTCCCAGTTTTTAAATAGTATCTTTAATTCTTCAGACTGAACAGCTGTCCAGTTTCCCTTTGAAACAGCTGTTTCTATATCCCTTCTGTATTTCGGTTTAACAATTCCATTATATTCAAACGAACAATAATAACTCATATTTCTTTTACTGAAACAGAACCCCTGAACAGACGGTTATTCTGCTCCGGCTCCTCCAATGTACATGGTACATAGCCGTTTATCATCTTCGATGTGCTCCTGACTGTCAGATAAGCTTTCCCAATCCATCATAAGATGGACATGCTCCAGCTTGTTCTGAATGATCCCGACCATTTTTTCATCGTGACATTCATGGAAATAGTTGTTCATCTCTCCCAGTGTATCAAGATTCACCAGATATGAAAATTCCAGCAGGCTTTGAACAAGGGTATATTCTCCGTTATATGAAAGATTTTGGAAAACATCCATCAGATTGTCCTTGATATATTGCTCTGCCTCGGGCATCCTGCTGTCCATATATATCTGCACAATAACAGGTGTTATTTTTTCCCGATCATCAGAACCGGATTCAAAATCTTTTGAGATAAGAAGTCTTACGACCGTTTCATATAGTTCCCATAGCTTTTCAGGATCATCAACCTTAAAACGGTGTCTTCCGATCTGTATTGTTTTCAGGGAATCACATCCGAAAAATGTTGAGGGCAGAAATTCAATATACTTGTTTTCAGGAAATACGATTGTTTTAAGACTTGTGCAGTTCTGGAACGCTGTGCCGCCCAGCTCGTCAAGGCTTTGCGGCAGCTTGACCTCGGTCAATCCGGAACAGCCTTCAAAAGCCCAGTGATTTATTGCTTCTAAACCCTCTGAAAATTCCAACTCGGTTATTGAAGTACAATTCCTGAAAGCCCTCTCACCTATGGACTTTACCGTATATGGAATAAACACGCTGCCAAGCCTTGTACAGCCGTTGAAAGCGTCATTATCTATTGCATGAAGACCGTTCGGAAATACAACACTTCTTATAAATTTATCATCCTTGAACACCTCTTCCGCTATAAGCAGCACATCACCGGGTATATGTACAATATCTTCTGTCTTTTTGTGTTTCAGCAGAATATGGTTTTCCGAGACGATAAAGTCCTTTTTGATCCTTTTGAAGTACAGAGTTTCATCAAAAGCCTGATATCCCACAGAGACCAACCTCGGCGGCATAAGAATAAAAGAAAGACACAGGCAGTTATAAAATGCCTTTCCGCCTATCATCAGCAAGCTTTCAGGAAAACGGATCTCCTCCAGACCGCTTGATTCAAAAGCACTGCTGCCGATCTCTTCAAGCCCCTCTGGCAGGTCTATCTTTTTCAAAGATCCGCACCCGTAAAAAGCATCTGCCTCTATCTCCTTCAGCTTTTCCGGCAAGATCACCTCACGCAAGGCACTGCACCAATAAAACAGCTCCGAAGATAAACATTTCATGTCTTTCGGCAGTACTGCCTTTTTGATCGATGTACATTCTTTGAATACACCATTGTTCAGCATAACTCCTTCCGGAAGTTTTATCTCAGTCAGGTCAGCGCAGGATTCAAAAGCATTCTGATCTATGAATTCCAGACCTTGGGGAAAGCTGATGTTTTTGAGAGAACGGCAGTTCATAAAAGCCTTGCTGCCTATATACCGTACTCTTGCGGGAATATTTATCTCTCCGAGCATATAACAGTTCTGAAATAATGAATCGCTTATGGCAACAACGTCTGAAGGGAGTCTGATACTTTCCAGAGAAAAGCAATCGGCAAAAGCTCCGGCGCAGATAAGTGTTACACTGTCTGGAATAGAAACACTTTTCAGACGGCGGCAATTTTTGAAGCAGTCTCTGCTGATCTCGGTTATAGTGTCGGGTATCACCATATCGGTGATACCCTCCTCTTCTGTGTATTTCAGAAGCCTTGTGCCTGCAATATGTAGTCCCGGCTCATTCGTGCTGTTTGGAGACGGAAATTCATCCTTTTCAATGCCGTTGTGATATACAATATTATTGATGCTCATAAACGTTTACCTTATATGTAACTTTTGTTGAACATAATATACTCAAGACCGTCTTTCTCCAGAATTTCCTCCGGATCAAAATCATCGTTGTCACGGCTGTCTCCGCAGTATATATTCTGTATCTTATCGACTGGAAGTTTAAACTGAAAACTGTGCTCGTCAAACTCAAGATCCTTCAAAAGAAATTCTATCGTAATAATACGCTGCTTCATTTTGCGCTTGCGGTATTTTATCTCAATGCTTGCAAAGTCCTCGTTGAAGAAATTAAGCATATTCATCTGAGGAGCAGAACTGCTCTTGTTCCTGAAATGCAGGCTCACAGCAAATTCCGGCGAGGAACGCACATCTCTTGAAATATTCAGATCATTGACAGCTTCTTCTACGGATATACCTGAATTGACCTCAAAAATGATGGCACGAAGTGCATCATAGCTGATCTTTGACATAAATGAATAATTCAGAATGATCTTACACTGATCCTGATATTCAGGCTTGATGTTATCACGTGAGTAAAGCATTATTTCCTTTGGTGTGGGATAAGTGAAACGGAAGTGGTAGTGTATCCTGCCGGGACGATCAATCAGATAGTTATTGATGGTACTGATCTCATTACATGTGAGAATAAACATCTTTTTCCCTGAAGAGATACCATCAAACAACTCCAGAAGTTCTGTCTGATGAGAAAACATCATTCCACTGACTGAGTTATGATTCATCCCGAATCCGAAACCCATATCGTTATTGATTCCGCAGGTATTGTGATCCTCTCCGAATCGCTTTTCAAACTCATCAAACAGTATTACAACTTCCTGATCTATCTTTCGCAAAAATGTGCTGATTCCTTCATAGTATTTATCAACCACAATAACGGGGATCCCTCTCTTTACGGCTTCTACAGCCGTCATCTTTATGAATAAGGTCTTCCCCATACCTTTAGCCCCCGAGAGCAGGACGCCGAAATTCCTGCTGAAACGTTCAAAGGCACTGAAAATCTTTTCAAGCTTTTCATAATGCTGTCCGTAGACTTTTTTCTCATGGATAGATATATCACCGTAATCATCAAGATATAAGCCCGTATCAGAATCCAACCGCACGGAGTAAACCTTAGCGTCCAGCTTGTCGGTGATGGTCATACTGCCTTCAAAAATATTATACCGGTTGTCTATGTGTATAATTTTCATTTGACTATCTCCTCTCAACGTTCTTTTTTGTATTCAATAAACGTATAGATACTGTTTGCTGTTCTGACAATGTGCTTTATCTCGGTTTCGGAGATAAGCTCCTCACTATGGAACATTACCGGAGATGTATGCAGCTTTTCCTCAGGAATGGGCGCCACATTCGATTCGGGATCATAGATCGTCATTTCTTCACCGATCACAATAGGGAGAATCTTTCCGACAAAGCCCTGTATGTTATCATAGCCAGCTCCGTCCTCCGGAGTCCTTGTCTGCTCATGCAGGTCGGTAACGGACAGAACAGTGATAGTTATGGTGTGTTTATCAAACAGCCTGGTTTCCTCAGCCAGCACTTTGTTAATATCATCATCGTCGTCAATATCCTCCGTCCACTCGCCTTCCTCCTCATCGTCGTCAATATCCTCTGTCCACTCGTCTTCCTCTTCGTCTTCCTCTTCTTCGTCCTCGTCATTATCCCAGACTTTTTCATTCAAGCCGTCTAAAACGTCTTTGCTTTCATAGTCTATTTCTTCGTTACTTGTAAGGAAGGCTGCATACTCCTGCTTATCATAGGAATAGTCTTCGTTCGGATCAAAAAGAAAATCGAAAAGCTCAGAAATATACTCATATCCGTCCTCTTCACCGCGGTACTGACCCCAGAATTTCGGATCCTCGTTTTCCTCATCTCTTCCGCCATAATCGCTTTCGATCTCCTTATCAAGGATCGGCATCACATAACCGTCACTTTCAGAGACATAAGCGAGCATCTTTATTTCCGCATTTTGTCCGATAATAAGCCATACAAGTTTATATCCCTCTGAGGAATATTCCTCAATTAGTTTCTCATCCTCGACGAGCTTTATATCGGACTTTACACCGTTGATAAACTCGATATTGTAATAATTGAGTTCTCTTGGTGTCTTACCGACCAGAGTGAAGAGTCTGGCTGCATTTTCCAGCTCGAAGTTCTCGCTAAAGGACAGAAAGCTTTCCTCACCGTCAGGAAGATCGGGCATAAAGTATTTACTTTTGATTCCCTTTTTCTGCATGAGTTCCACAAGTGCGGACTGAACATACCAGAACTTTCTGTTATATTCCATTGCTTCAAGCTTTCTGTTGATCCTCCATGCATAGTTGATACCAATGTTACTCTTGTTTTCCATAATAAACATCCTTTCTGAATTTTTTACCGGCTTTGCCTGGCATTGTCTGAATTATAGCATGCCGGGTGCCGAGTAAATACCATCAAAACATACCGATATTGCGGATAAGAAAAAAATATCTAATTTTTTTGTTTGGGGTTTTTTCTGCTATAATATTATTTATCATAGTATTTCGAGTAGCCTCATCGTAAAAAAATTTCTATACCGCAATTTAGGAGCCATAAACAGGCTCTAAGACCGGTGAGATGGTAAAATCAATATGAAAGGAGGCAAAGCATTGCAGACAGTAGCAATAATAAACATCCTTTCTGAATTTTTTACCGGCTTTGCCTGGCATTGTCTGAATTATAGCATACCGGGTACCGAGTAAATACCATCAAAACATACCGATATTGCGGATAAGAAAGGATTGTGATTTTTTTGCTTTTGGTATTTTTTTCTGCTATAATAGTATTTATCATAGTATTTTGAGTAGCTTCATCGTAAAAAATTTTCTATACCGCAATTTAGGAGCTATAAGCAGTATTTTTAAGACGGGTAAGATGGTAAAATCAACATGAAAGGAGGCAAAAAAATGTCAGACAGTAGCAATTATCCGGAAAAGCAACAAAGGCATAATCAACCTAAAAAATGGAGCCCTCCCCAGCTATTGGGTGCTCTGTACAATGAAATGAAAAAGCATGCAGTTAATCAACCGGATTCCGATGGACAAACAGTCGGAGCACTTGCAAAACTGATTGCCAAAAACCACCCATCATTGGGATTGACCAGCCCTTCAAAAAATAAAAAAACAATAGGAACGTATATTGAACACCTTAAAGAGTTTGGGCATGAAACAAAAATGTTTACTATCGAAGAATTCTATTCCGAAAAAGATAAGGACTGCAACCGTGTTCTTTATAAATATACCAGTGCGGTCTCTCCGTGTCTGTTCAGACTGATGTATGAATCATGCTCCAAAATTAAGGGTATTTCAGACAGAAACCGTGAGGATATTTTATCCCTGATCAAAGCTGTCTATAATACTGAATTTGCTCAATCGTGCAGCGATCCCCGTCCGAATAACGCTGAAAAAATGATCGAAATGACGTCCGTTCTTGAAGAGCTGTATTCTGTGATAGACAAGATAAATTTTGAATCGAAAAAAATGAGCAGAGTACATTCACTTGCTCTGATAGAATATTCCTCGTATAATGAACGAAAGAAATTGGCAAGTCTGAAGCCAATGACTGTTTTTCCGTTGAAGATAGTTATATATATGGGTGCTTGTTATCTCATTTGTGTAGAAAAAAGGAAAAAGCAGCTTCTGAGATTGAGAATAGACCGCATCACTCAGGTGAATTGTCAACGTGACA
The DNA here is from genome assembly GCA_900317795.1 of uncultured Eubacteriales bacterium. Taxonomy (GTDB): domain Bacteria; phylum Bacillota; class Clostridia; order Oscillospirales; family Acutalibacteraceae; genus UBA1213. Next base: position 24,310 of record ONIF01000011.1, read on the forward strand.
AAAACGGAACGGAAGCAGACTTTATTAAAAAGCTTGATTCTGTAAAAAGTCCTTACGGTGACACGTTGTTTATGTGTCAGGGCAAAGAATATGAAATTTCCATCTCTTTTGATAAAGAGCATATCAATGAGGTATTGGATTGGTTCGGCATGAACATCGTCATAGGAAACGACGGTAATGGCCGTTATTCTGCAACTGTTTTTGCAACCAAGGAGGGCATTATCCGCCTTGCACTGATGTATTCAGATTGGCTTAAGGTAACCGGTCCTGACAGGGCTGTGAATGAAATCAAAAAAGCGATTCGATATGCAGCCAAAGGGTATGATATGTATAAAAAAAGTGAAAAATAATAATGGATTTGTACACCTGATTGTTGACAATGATTTAATGATATTGTATAACTAATCCGGTTATGTGAAAAATCTATTGTGAAATTTATCAGATCTGAAAGGAAGATTATTATGAAGGATTGCAATAAGCTCTGTGAAATGTTTGCTTATGTGGCTGAACGACACGCCGAATTTATGGGTAATAATGTAACCGATCTTGAAGGTGGAAATAAAAACCCGTATTGGATAATGACAAGAACAGGCAATGAAAAAAGTACTGTTCCGACGATTAGCACCTTGCTTAAGGAAATCTTAAAAAATGAGAAGTACGATTATAAATTCAGCATGTCCACACCCGGTCAAGAAATGTCCAAGCTGTTATATTATGCCATCTTAAAAGACGTCGAAGATAACCGTAAGCTAATTAAGCCTGAAGGAAAAAAAGAATATGAAAAACCGTCAACCAGTAAGGACAAGGCACGCTACGTAGTGTATCTTGTTGACCCGTTTGATAAAAGGGTATATTTAACCTTCAATCAGGGCACTCAAGACAGAGAAGTATCAGACATTGAAAAGACAGCTGTACAGCTCAGAGAAATGCTGAAGCCATACTTTGGTGAGGAGAATATTGTGTGGGATAGCTTACCCGGTGCGGAGTATTCAGCTGATGAAAAATATGGCAAAAAATATTCTAAGGGCACTGTATGCTATATCCAGTATGATGTTGATACCTTATCAGGTATGCAGGATGATACAAAGCTGATTGAAGACTTAATGCTCTTTATCAAGATATCTGATAAGTACTTTGAGCTGAAGTGATAACCTATACAAGTACATAAAACTAAATGATGAGCCGTAGATTATAGAACTTGTGTTGATTTACGGCTCATTTTTTGTAGTCGTAGCACCAAATATCACAAAATTTGATGCTATTGAAAGGAGTCATACAATTATGAACGATCAGGGGGGGCCTTTAAAAGAAATCATAGAAATTAAATATAATGCTTCAAAAGGGCAAAATCATAGAATGTATTGTTCCTATAACAGCCTGTCAGAAGATATAAAGGAAAATCAGATTATCAAATACGCCCTGCACCTCTGCCAAAAACGCCCCATTGCGGATTCACTGTCTGAGGTATCCTTTTTTGCCTCAGCACATTAAACGGAGTTCCTTTGAAAAAGGTTTCAATGGGCGACTTTATCGGACTCAAAAACAACGGAGTCTATAGACAGTATAAGGACGCACTGCTTGCAGCAAAAAAGATTATCAGTCGATATGGTCTTTCCTATTCCTCCGCACAGCCTGACCAAAAACATTCAGGCAACAATGAAAATACTGTAAATCAAAAGTATAGCGCATATTCCTCTGAACAATCCAAGGAACCGAAGGTTTCAATCATCAGTGGAAGGATAATGCCGCATTTTATTGATATGAACCTGCTCTTTGAATATTATTGCAGGGCTTTATTCAAAAAGGCGATTGATAAATTTAATCAAGACAATAAGAATATGATTGTTTTTGAATTGGAAAGCACAAAGCAAGCTAAAAGACGCGTATTTCCTGAAAAATCAGACATCGAAAGCTTTTTCATGGAGCATTATGTTCCGGACATTGTTATAACCTACACCCAAAAAGGCAAAACGGATAAACCAAAGGTTGCAGCTGTATTTGATGCCAAATATTCCGATATAGAAAAACAAACATATAAACAAAGAGAGAGAACACATCAAATACTATTCTATACGCAAATGCTCGGATGCAAATACGGCGGGTTGATAAGTCCTTACACCTCTGATGAAAATAAGAAAATTTCAGCTAAGGAATATTTCTCTGATAATATTCTTATCAATGGCTCGAAGGAGGACAAAAGTCCGGTATTGTTTTATATACCATTAGTAGATAAAAAAGATTCCGACTTCTATACTAATGGAATTAAATCGGCTCTTGATGAAATATCCAATAGAATTATAGAGCAGGAAAAAAATGCGCAGCTAACAAAAGACACTAGTGACCTGGCTGATATTTTAATAAATCACGAAGAAAAATTATCCCCAAAGCTTCTAGGCCTAATTAGTGACAAACTTGAAAAAATCAAGAAAATAAAAAATATCAAGAAGGAAGAGGTATAAAAATGAGTGAGCAGGCATTAACAAATACCGCCGAAGACAATAAAAATCCGGTAGTAGATGAAGTATTTAATATTTTTTCAAACGTCTGGAACAAACAGGTAATACTATACGGTCCTCCCGGAACCAGCAAAACATATTCTGCTATAATAATTGCGGCAAATATTTAGACTATAGTGGGAAAAATTATGAAGAGGCAAGTAAACATTTGGAAAACTGCAAAAATTTTAAATTAGTGCAGTTTCACCCGTCATACAGCTATGAGTATTTTGTAAGAGGCATTACAGTAAAACCCGATTCCCAAGATAAAAGTAAAATTGAATATAAAACCGAGTCAAAAATCTTTGAAACTTTTTGTTTACAAAAAGGAAAAAAGGTTCTTATCATTGATGAAATCAATCGTGCACCGCTTGCCTCTGTACTGGGCGAGCTTATTTACGGACTTGAATACAGAAACAAGGAGATTACAACTCCTTACGAATTAGAAGATAAA
>ONIF01000167.1 GCA_900317795.1 uncultured Eubacteriales bacterium
AATGCACGTCCGCCGGGGGTTGTTTCGGGATTTCCAAAGAGTACTCCCACTTTTTCACGCAACTGATTGATAAATATAGCCACACAATTCAATTTTGATATAGAGCCTGCCAGCTTTCTCAAAGCCTGTGACATCAAACGTGCCTGCAAGCCTACATGAGATGCACCCATTTCACCGTCAATTTCGGCTTTCGGGGCAAGGGCGGCAACAGAGTCTATGACAATTATATCAATCGCTCCCGAGCGTACAAGCGATTCCGTGATTTCAAGTGCATCTTCACCCGTATCGGGCTGTGATACTAAAAGTTCATCTATATCCACTCCCAAAGCTGCCGCATAAACGGGGTCAAGAGCGTGTTCCACGTCTATGAAAGCCGCTATACCGCCTGCTTTCTGAGCCTCTGCAATACAATGCAAAGCAAGCGTTGTTTTACCCGAAGATTCGGGACCGTATATCTCTGTAATACGTCCTTTCGGAAGTCCGCCTATACCAAGTGCAATATCAAGTGACAGCGAACCTGTCGGGATTGCGTCAACTTTCATAGCCGCATTCTGTCCCAAACGCATTACCGCACCTTTACCAAACTGTTTTTCTATCTGACTGAGAGCTGTTTCCAATGCTTTCTGTTTATCAATCGCCATTTTCCATATCTCCTTTACTGTTTTATCGCAAATATATTATACTACATTCGTAAATACTTTTTCAATATATTTTATTTTTTCACAGTCCCAAAAATCACCCTGTCTAAATTCTGAATATCCTTGACAACCGAAATTTGCGTTATTCCCTGCATTTTCAGCAATTCACAAACACTTTCCGCCTGTTCCTCGCCTATTTCAAGAATGATTTTTCCGCCTTTTTTCAATTTTTTCACCCATTTTTCAGCAATGCACCTGTAAAAATCCAATCCGTCATTTCCACCGTCAAGGGCTGTTTTCGGTTCATACTGTACTTCCCTCTGCAAATTCGGTATTATATCCGTGCAAATGTAAGGCGGATTTGATATGATTATATCAAATTCGCCCTCAACGCAACTTTCATTGAAAATACTGTCATGCACCAAGTTCACATTGACACCATGATATTTCACGTTTTTTTCAAGATATGCAAAAGCCTTTTCTTCAAGTTCTACTGCATAAATTTCAGCTTTCGGAAATTCCTTCGCAAGCGTTACGGCAATGATACCGCTGCCCGAACACAAATCTATCACTCTTTCATGTCCTGTCATGCACTTCATGCATTCATTTACGGCAACTTCCGTGTCATCTCGTGGGATAAGAACGCCCTCTCCCACAAAATATTCCCTGCCCATAAAATATGCCTTTCCTGTCGCATACTGCAAGGGAATACCTGCCATTCTCTTTTCAACTGCCGTTAAAAAAGCTTCTTCATTTTCGGGAATGTCATTTCCGTGAATGGCAAGTTTCGACCTGTCAAATCCAAAAATATCCTCAATGATACACATAGCCTCATAGTCTGTCAGACGGCTTTTTGCATATAAATACAACTTCCAATATGTCATTTAATAATGTCCTCTCCGTTTTCGGGAATGACATCTTTCATAGCCGCTATTGCAACTTCTATCATGTCATCTTGGGGTTCTTTTGTTGTCAAATGCTGCATCCATATTCCGGGTGCGGCTATTATCCTTGTAATAATATTATCATGCCTTGCACACAATTTTATCAATTCATAGCCTATTCCAACCGTTACGGGCAAAAGCAGTATTTTTATACTTGAACGCAAAAGCACATCTGTAAACGGTATGAATAAGCCTATTAAAATTCCCACGATAAGCATTAAAACGATAAAACTTGTTCCGCAGCGTGGGTGAAATCTTATCTGTTTTCTAACGTTCTCGACAGTCAATTCCAATCCTTTTTCATAACAAAATATGGTTTTATGCTCTGCACCGTGATATTGAAACACTCTCTTTACATCTTTTTGAAGTGTGCAGAGTGCCATATATGCAAGAAATAATATAATTCTTATAATGCCCTCAAATGCCGAACGCCATATAATTTGTTCACTCAAAAACGGAAATGCACTTGAAAGCAAATTGAAAAGCCATGTCGGTACAAAGAAAAATACCCCTATACAAAATGCGATGGCAATAATCATGGATATTGTCATAATGACGTTGACCATTTTATCTCCAAAATGCTTGTCAAGCCACTTGTCAAATTTTGTCATTTCTTCTTCGGAAATTTCCTCACCCTCCATAGCCTTGTCTGCCGAAAGCATGAGAGCTTTATTTCCCGTTACAAGAGAGTCTATCATATTTGCCACTCCCCTAAGTATCGGCAACCGCAGTATTTTATATTTTTTCACCAAGTCAAGCGGTTTTATCTCCTCCAATTCAATACTGCCGTCACTTTTTCTTACACCGATAGTTGACTTCAACGGTCCTCTCATCATGATACCTTCCATTAAAGCCTGTCCGCCTATTGATGTGATTTTCTTTACTTCTTCCCTTTTCACAAAACTGCCCCTTTCATATAGTGTGGAGTGTGGGGAGTGGAGTGTGGAGTGGCTTTTGTTCCGTTCAGCTTTTCCGCTCCACTCTCCACTCTTCACTCTCCACTCTCATTCGTTTCATCGGTCTTTTCTTCTTCAAGTACGGGGATTTTTATTGTAACAGTCGTGCCGACACCCTCTGTACTGTCTATATCAAGAGTACCTTTATGCAGTTTGACAATTTCATCTGCAACGGCAAGTCCTATGCCCGAGCCTCTTACGGTTTGATTTGCTTTATAAAACTTCTGTTTTACTTTCGGCAAATGCTCGGCAGGTATTCCACAGCCGTTGTCTGCAATGGTTATCACTACTTTTTTATCAATTTCATCTGCATTTATCGTTACAACTCCGTCTGCATCGGAATATTTCAACGCATTGTCTATGATATTGATAAATACTTGTCTTAATCTGTTTCTGTCGCCCAAAACTATCGGTATTATTTCGGGTTCGTCATATACAATATGCTTGTTTTCGGTATTTGCACGCTCTCTTAACATATATACAGATTCGTCAAGCTCTGCCAATATATCCAGCTTATCCATGATAAGCACCATTCTGTCCTGCTGTATTCTCGAAAAGTCAAGCACTTCTTCAACGATACCGTTCAGACGTTCAGCCTCTTTTACGATAATGGAAATGCCCTTTTCAACAGTTTTTCTATCCCTGCACCCGTCAAACTGCATGGTTTCCGCCCAGCCTTTGATAGCCGTCAAAGGTGTTCTCAGCTCATGGGATACAGACGAAATGAAATCATTTTTAAGTTTGTCAGCCGTGCCGAGTTCGCCTGCCATGTAGTTTATGGTGTCGCAAAGGTCGCCTATTTCATCATCATAAAATTTATTTATCCTTGCATTAAAGTCGCCTTGTGCAATTTTTTTAGCCGTTGCACTTATCTCCTGCACAGGCTTGACTATGGAACGCAGAAAATACGTGCTTGAAACGCATATAAAAAACAGCGTTATCAGCCCCACAAGACACATCATACAGATAGATATGAAAATTTTTCTGTCGGCTTCTTCAAGAGATACCACATATCTTATTGCACCCGACGGAATATTATTTTTATCGGAAATAACCCTTGTCACAGCCATGACATTTTCCCCGGAACTAAGACTGCCGTGCCAATCACCGAAATTTTCTTTATCTTTTAGTGCAAGGTCGTAATCGGGCATTTTTTGGTTATTGTCGGGGGCAAATCCCGTTGATGTTATTATTACATTTCCACTGCTGTTTATCACCATAATTTCCATATACTCTTTATCGGGGAAATTTTCGACATAATCCCTTGCCGTTTCCGTGAAGTCCGAAGATGTATTGAAAATATTGACAAGTTCCGTGGAACGCCCGTTTAATATCTGATAGACGTTGTTATAATAAAATCCCTGCACGACTATCGCAAAAACCACTATTACTATAAAAAGTATTATTAGAATGACACCAAAGGTATTTATCACCCAGCGTTTAGTTATACCCTTCATATATCTCCCCCATTAGTCAGCTTCCCATTTATAGCCAAGTCCCCATACAGTTGTTATATATTTAGGCGATGAAGGATTATCCTCTATTTTCATTCTTAAACGTCTGATATTTACATCTACAATTTTTTCTTCCCCTACATAAGCCGTTCCCCAGACTTTTTTCAGAATATCCCCTCTGTCAAGGGCAGACTTCGGATTGGAAAAGAAATATTCCATTATCTGAAATTCTACCTGAGTAAGTTCAATCAGCTTTCCCTTTTTCATCAGAGAGTGATTTTTCAAATTCAACACAAAATCGCCCGAGCGTATCTCCTCTTTAAAGTTATTTTCGGAACGCATTTCGGCTATGGCAATTCTTCTGTAAAGTGCATCAACCCTTGCCACCAATTCCGTAGGGCTGAACGGCTTTGTCACATAGTCGTCTGCACCGTTCATTAAAGCCGATACTTTATCCATTTCCTGCGTTTTTGCCGACAGCATGATAATGCCAAGACCGCCATTCTTTTTTCTTAACGTTTTGCATACCTGCAAGCCGTCCATTTCGGGCATCATCACATCAAGTATCGCTATGTCAAAATCACCGTTTGCCTCGTCATACTTCTGCACGGCTACTGCACCGTTTTCAGCCTCCGTTACGTTATAACCCGCTCTTATCAAATTTATTACAACAAATTCTCTTATTGCCGTTTCGTCTTCGGCTACAAGTATATTTTTCATATAATCAATCCTTTCATTTTTTATACACACTAATTTTATCACGAAAACCTTGTAATATCAACTGCTTTTTGATATAATTACCCTGTACAAAAAATTTTAAAGGACGTTGATATTATGAGAATAAGACATAAACCATGGGCGAAACCCGAACTTTATGCAAGCAGTTTTTTTATAAAAAATCCCGATGAAATCAAAGGACATTGGCTTGAACAGTTTAAAAAAGAACAGCCTTTTTACATAGAACTCGGCTG
>ONIF01000001.1 GCA_900317795.1 uncultured Eubacteriales bacterium
ATTGTAAAATCTCTTTTTTGTATATTTCTACTCACACACCTCATGCGAGGTGCGACCGCAATATATAGTATCATAAGTCTACACTGCCACAATATATTGTTGCTCGCACTTCTCACAAGGCGGACTTTCTGAATTATTTTTCTGATTCAGAACTATAAAAGCTGAAATATTTATATTTTTCAGGCGAACCTCTGCGGATTTTCAGCATCACCTAAGGTTCGCATATCATTTCAGATGATTATCACCCCTTCGGGATCATATGTATTTTTAGCTCCGATATGTTCTATTCGATGTTTCCAGTTGTTGCCGAGATAGTAAAATCTCAAGCTGTCATTTTCTTTATCGATGATATCCTCTAATCTGCTTTTCAATTTCATGAAAGCAGAATAATCAAGGTCTGCCTCAAAAACGGAATTCTGTACACGCTGAGCATGATTCTGACATTCCCTTGCCACTTTTCTCAGACGTTTTTTTCCGCCCTCATCAGATGTCGAAACATCGTAGCTTATAAGCACCATCATAATTATATCACCTACTTCAGAAGAAAACAAGGATATTCATCTATATCCCCTCTTATATACTTTGCCAGAAGATTACTCTGAACATACGGTATCAGACCGAACTGTATTTTTTGTTTCAGATACGGGTGCATATATTCTGTTCGTTTCTTTTCCTGCCAACGGGTGATAACTTTTTTCCTTCCGCTTTCATTCAGCCATACCGCACCTGATACCTGCTTCTCAAAGTCATCCTCGGACACTATTCGAAGATTGACTGTTGACAGCACAAATCTTTCGACAAGACATCGTGTTTCTTCAACAAGGTCACAGGCAAGTGAACTGCGTCCGCTGCGAAGCGTATGCATATAGCCGATATAGCTGTCCAGACCGACCGTTTCGAGAGCAGCCGCAAATTCATTCGTATATAGTGTATATACAAACGACAGCATTGCATTGATATTATCCAGTGGAGGACGTTTATTTCTGTATTCAAACCGAAACGCAGGACTTTTATTTGTTATCATCTTACCAAAAACAGAAAAGTATGCATGGGCACAATTTCCTTCGATACCCAAAAGCTGTTCGGCACCCGATGCACAAAAAAGATTTTCCGTTCCTTTTGTCAAGGTATTGATAGCATTTTGTATTTTCTCATCCTCACGAAGTTCGGGTGAATCGTGGAGGGTTCTTTTTAATGTCTGTACACAGTTACAGAACTTTGCCGAAAGCGTATTTTGTGCAAGTATCAAGCTTTTCTCACGGAATTTATCCAGTTGTGCCACTCTCAGAAAAACATTTCCCTTTGTTTCACCGCACACTTTCGCAAGGAATTTTCCCTGCGGAGAAACAAAATTTATCGGGATACATTTACTCACACATTTTCCCATCACTGCAGGCGAACATCCCATATAACCGAAACACACGATATTTTCTATATTATCAAACGGTATCCTGAACTTGTCCTCATTTTCTATTCTGCATACAAGATTTTCTCCGTCCAGTGACAGATAGGCATTTTCATTTGTTATATACAACGTATTCAGTAATTTTCTCATGTTTCTTTTTCCAGTAACTCCCTGACAGAATCACGCAGATTTTTGCTGTTTTTTAATTTCGGCATACATATATCTTTCATGGAACAGCCGCTGCATTTCTGTCCTTTCACAATTGGCGGTATAACTCCCCTTTGCCTGTAATCACGCATCTTTGCCAAAAGCTCTTTCAGTTCACGGTCATATTCTGAATATCCCTCGTGCAACGGAAGTTTTATACGCTTTTTGACGTCAGAATAATAAATATATCCCTCACAGTCACACTTCAAAGCATAATCCGTACATATTTTCTGAGCAAATACCTGCATCAGATCGTCATGATTATATTCACATGATTTCGGCTTTGCAGGCTTGTACTCAACAAGACGATACAAGCCCGAACTAAACTCCAGACAATCCGTTACACCATATAAACGGTATTCGGGCAGGTCATTATAGACACTGACCGCTGTATATACCTTTTTAGCCTTTGAAGTATATGAGCCTGTATCATGTACTCTTTCATGCATTAGATTTGATTTTGTCACATAATAGTTTTCTGCCCATGCACAGTCTATTTCTATCAGTCCCCATCGGTGAGGGCAATACAAATAATGCTGTATGGAACGGATAGATATATCATTATCGCTCATAACTTTTCAATCATCTCCACACCGTCCGGCATCTGTCTGTCAACGGTGATCGTATAGTCTGTAAATTTTCTCGGCGGAGTGGCATTTTCTTCTACTGATATCTTATCAAAAAGTATATGGGAAGGACAATTGCCAAGAACACTTCCATGCTTGAAAATAATCAGTTTTCTCATGCACATTTTTCCTCTTGCAGCACTGTGATCTTCTTCAAACATATTGATGATGGCGTTCCAGAGCAATTCAAGGTCATACTCACTCAAATCGGTAGTCTTGTTGGCAAGTGCTGCTGAAACATAGCCTTCTGCACGGTACAGTCCATAGGGGATAAAGCTTTTTTTACCCATTTCGTTATTTTTATTTCCAAAATCTGTTTCGGTGGTAATCGCCTGTCTGGTGATGGTGATATCCTGAATATTCACAGGAGAGATACTTCTGGCAAAGTTGATCTGCACAGGACCTCTCACGATGCCGCAGGGATCATCACCGGTATTCATCACAGCCCCGAACAAACGGACATCAAAATAATTCCGGCACATAAAGTCTCTTGCCGATTTTACGTCATCCTTGTTTTTGCCTTTCTGACCGGTCTTAAAATTATTTGCCTTGTAAGCATCATTAAATTTTGTATTCAGTGCCTTGTCCATCTTGATAAGGATGTTATAGCCTGCCTCTCCGTTCTTTACCAGCTCAACATAATTTCTGATCTTTCTTTTCAGACACACGTCCGTTACATAGCCAAAGCCTGTTTCTGCGTCGATTCTGGGTGCATTGCCTGCATCGGGATCACCGTTGGGATTGCCGTTCTCCACGTCAAAAAGCATAACAAAATCATATCTGTTGTTGATCATTTTAATTTTCCTCCTTGTTATTTTTTTCAAAAAAAGCCTGAACCTGATGGTAATATCCTATCATGAATTTTCCCTGATCTGTGAGCATGAGCGTATCGGGAAATTCACCATCTATTTTGGAGATTATCTCCTGTACCATTTTGCTGTAAAACACCTTATTGCCGTCATTCAGTTTCTTGATATGATTCTGTGAAAGGGAAAGCAATTTCGGAAAGACGAGCGAGGGCTTTGATGCGGCAGATGCGAAATACGCATCCTTGATGGTACGGTTGATTTCATTTCCATTTAAGGAAATTCTCTGTATCTTTTCGAGTACAGCAAAAAGTCTTCCGCAAAGATATGCCTGATTGGTATTGTTGATATCGAGAGCCACTGTTAATTCCTCCTTTTTATTGACAGCTCTTGCCTGTCTGTTGATGTAGGCTTTTATTGCACCTGCACGGACAGCATTGATATACTGGTCTGTTTTAACTCTTGAAACAAGAGTCGAAAGCAGATAATTCGGATATGGTGAACTATAGAGAATTGATTTGAAGACAGCCGACAATAATGATGCATCAATACTCAGATTATTTGCTTTAGGCGAAACCAACTCTTTTTTCAGAATCCAAAACGGAACAGATTTTTTAATTCCTGTGATATACATATCCTCCTGATGTTTTGCAATGGAAAACAGGATATCCGCAAAGCGTCTGCGATAGATAAATTTAAGTGCAAGACGTGATGAATTGGGCTTAAATCCGACAATATAAAAATCAATATTTTCGTCGATACCTGTCAAATCGGAAATCCTTTCTCTTGTAATCCTGCCTTCTCTTGCCAGATTGAAGGTATCAGACAGCATCTGATCTGTCTGTGATATGTCCATCTTATCCTCTTCCGAATTTGTTGTATCATTAAAGAAAGAATTGAAAAGATCACAGCAATCATTATTCACCGAACCACCTGTCGCCCAGTAAACTACTGTTGTATCATCAATGATAGTTTTATGCTTTTTCTCAGACAATAACGAATTCAGTGCCGTTGTATATTTTTTCATTGCTTCAACCGAAATATTACTGTTATAGGACTGTTCATTTCCGTAGGAACACCCTGCTGAAGCTTTATAGCCTATCAGTACAGTTCCCGATGAAAGTCCGCCTGCAATACCATTTATCTTGCTGTGTATCCTTGCAATCGGAAGTTCTTCTCCCATAACGGCACATTGAGATTTTTGTCCGTCATCAGATACATTATCCGCTTTGAGTACAGTTATCTTGTCTTTTATCTTCGGCTCGTCCTGAATAAGATGTTCGGGATAACCACTCAGACAAAATGCAAAATATGCATTTTTATATTCCTTTCCCAAAGCAATCAAAGCATGATTATCCATTTCATTTTCGGGTATCCAGTTCAGGATAAAATTTCTGTAAGCGTTGATGAGCGGAGAATCCATTCCGTCAATAAACTCAAGATTAGCTTTGACAAAGGCTTCATGTGATTTTCGTGCCTTGTTTGTCTTGTCGTCAGGAGTAAAGACATTTTTTTCAAAATTCAAACCAAATATGTACAGAGGCCGGTGCTCAATAATATTGGAATCTATACTTGTTTTTTCTGTTCTCTGAGGCAATGTGATACTTCTGGGAGCAAATTGCTCCTTTACCTTACCTTTTTTATCCTTATGTGTCGTTTTTATACGGTAATCAATGATGTCGTCTATTGTTCCGTCAGGTTTGAGTGCAATAAGATAATGCACATCTTGTTCGGAATATCCCTCCGGCACTACCTTTCCTTCCTTCGCCAACTCGTCATAATATTCACACAAGGCACTTATCAGCATTTCATCATCTCCTTATATTGTCGGACATCAATGATACCGTTGATCATATGCGGACGGTAATAGACCGTTGAAGCCCTGTCAGAAAAGACAGGATGGTTCCAATCATTATTGACCGGAATTCCTTTATCAAGAAATTCCACTTTATAACTCATAAAGCCTAAATCAACATCACCCATAGCTGTTATTTCGGGACTGATACGGCTCAGATCAAAGTCCTCTACCAACCGGATTTTCCTCACGGGAAATTCGGCACAGCCAAAGCAGGGGGTACGGAAGCACTGACCTTTTTCCAAACGTCTTTTAATAATGTTATAGTGCTTTTTTTCGTCCTCGTCATCATGTGTGCTTTTCAGACCTGTCATCTCAAAATGGAATTCAATACCGTAACAAACATTTTTCAGCAGCATAGAGGCTCGCTGTGTTCTGTCTTCTGAAGTGTAAATGACAGGATCCTTGCCGGTATCGGTCATTTGCCCTTTCATGCTTTGGAGCGAAGCCTTTTCCTTTACCTCATTTCTGCGTACACCGGTAAAATTAATGGGGTTGAATACAATAATTCTGTCAATCTCATAGCGGATGGCAGGCTTCCAATAGATGCTTTTAAGCATACCTTCCAGTGCACCCGGTGTCGGTACATCATAGCTGACTCTTTCCACTTTCATTTCAGGCCGGGTAAATAAAGCATAGTCACCCTCTGTCATAATCCTAAATCCTCTGCTCATTTTTTATCATCTCCTTAACAATAATAATCCCTTGCCTCAAAGGTGATGCCTTTTTCATGAGAATAATAGTCATTGTTTTCAAGACACCATATCCCGTCGTATTCTTTCACGACACCCTGTTCCCTAAGTTGATTCAATTCATATAAATATACAGTGAAGGTGTATTTCTGAAGCCTGCGGTGATCGGTAAACCCTGTTGATTTCAATCGAGCAATGAGTTCTTGGCTTTCATCATTACATTCAACTGCAACTGCAACCGTATTGTCATCTATCATACTGAATTTATCAGCATACTCTGCAAAGGGAATAGATACAACCTTTGAAACCCCGTTAGCAATGGATTTCTCTCTGATCTGTTCATCGTTCAAGCTATACAGCCTTTCATAGTACTCCTTGATACATTCCGATGAGGAAATATCTTCATATTTGTCTATAAGCGACCTTGTTATATTGACATTGTTTTTTTCCATTCCTTCTTCCAATCGGAATATACTGATAATGGCATTTTTGCGTTTTCCTTCTCTGTTGCAGCGACCGCCTGCCTGAAGTATGCTGTCAAGTCCCGATAATTCTCTATAAACCGTAAAGAAATCGAGGTCCACACCTGCTTCTATCAGCGAAGTGGAAATAACAATAATGTGCCTTTCCTTCGGAACATTTTCAAGTGTCGGATAATCACGGTACAGAGCATCCAATTCTTTCTTTATATCATCAATTACACGTTTTCTGTCAAAGGCTGACATATATGTAGATAAATGATATTTTTTACCCGGTGAAATATCATAGAGCCTTGAAGCGTTTTTCCTTTTGTTGACAACTATAAGAGATGACGGCTGCAAACAGGCATTTTCAAGCAATTTTTCCTCACTGACCATACCCATATTGCAGAAATCACCTTTTTTAAAGCTGCCAAAAAGTGCTTTGTCGGTGACCAATTCTGCAATACGGCTGTTCTTCAATGCATATTTTCTGATAAGCCCCTCAAAGTCAGGCATCGTAGCTGTAAGAAATACTGCTTCACTGTTAAGGAGTCTTGTAAGATATGAAACTGCACGAAGACAAGGCCGGAGATATTCTACCGGCATCAAATGAGCCTCGTCAAAGATAATGATGCTATCCGCCATATTGTGCATTTTTCTGAGTTTACTGCGTTTGTTGCCGTAAAGTGATTCAAAGAACTGCACAGATGTAGTAACGATTATCTGTGCATTCCAATTTTCCGTTACGTTTTTGATAAATGTCTTGTAGTCTTCGTCCTTGTCCGTATCATCTATACAGTATGATGACTGATGTCGCAGTATCTGAACACTGTCTCCGAAAATATCCTCAAATACCGAAACCGTCTGGTCTATGATACTGTTGTATGGTATAACATAAATGATCCGCTTTTTACCTGTTAGTATAGCCTTCATTAAGGCAAATTTCATACTGCATAATGTCTTGCCACTTCCTGTCGGCATATTCATCAGATATATCTCCGAATCTGTACTGACTTTTTCATAAACTTGTTCTTGAAGAAGTGAACGTGATCTTTGCAGTGAAGTTTCAGCTTTGAATGATGATATTTTACAGTCTAATTTTTTTAGGCAGTCCCCGAAATCCGATGTCAGCTCAATATCCCTTCTTCCATTGCAAAAATATGCTGTATCAAGGGAATCCGCATCTGTCAGACATGAAAAGCAATAGCGTGTAACAAATGCAAATGACTCTATCAGACTTTCATCATCATAAGCTGTCTTTTTCAGAAAATTTTTCAGTTCGTTTTCATCGGGCTTGTCTGCCGATATTTCTGATCGGTAATCCGAATAGTCTTCAAGCAATTCAGTTCTTTTGAGTCTTCCGTAAAGTGAGGTATCATCAGCAGTATCTTGCTGAGTTCCGCCGTCAGGAATACCTGAATGATGTCCGGCAATACAGTATTGTATCAGTGTTGTCAGCGGACTTCTACCGAAAAGTTTTGCGGCTTCAATAGCACCGCATATAGAATGTTCAATCTTTATTTTTTTGCCATACAATATTTTGTTCTGAAAGGAATCCTGATATTTTCCGATATCATGCAATAAGCCCGTTATATACGTCACTTGTTTTAGCGGTTCAACGGCAAATTGCTGTGCCATTTCAGCTACAGCGTAGGAATGATCCTTGATTGACTGGGATTTATCAGAGTCTGGTCTTATGTGGGCAATTTTCATACAAAATCAACCTTTTTATGAATAAATTGTATTATTATAACGATTATATCACATATAGCAGAATAGTCAAGGAATATTTTTTTGATGATGTGTAAGTATTTGTACATAGTCTTAGGTGTTTTTCTATACTTAGAGCTTATCCGCAAATTAATTTTTATGAACTGCAATGATTTTTCTCCAGACAATGATAGCACAAGCAAAGTGAATGAGAGCTAAATAATTCTTTGCTTTTTTCTCATAACGAACCAACAGTTTACGGAAACGATTTAGAAACGAATGTGCCACTTCAACAACCCATCTTCGTGCTTTGAAATTGGGATTCTTGATTTTTTCTTCCTTTTCTTCACCCCGAGGACGGATATGCAGAACATAGTTTTTGCCCGAAATGATTTTTTCGGCACCCGTACAGCTTGCATCAAGACAAAGATTCTGTTGTTTATCCTCTGTCACTTCCGGTCGCAAAATAACTATTTTATCCAATGTTTTTTCCAACAGTTTTATATCGTGTCGGTTCGTTCCGTCAAGTACAACAGACAACGGTATATCCTTGGCATCAGTCGGAATACTCCGTTTGGTTCCCATTTTTTCCCCGAGCGGTCGGGTTATGACCTACTGCTTCACGAGCCAATGGGGCTTTTATCATACAACCCTCCACGCTCTGCCATTCCCAACCGATTCCTTTTTCTTTATCATATTCTTCCAATGCCATTGCCCACAATTTCTCAAAAAAACCCACTGCTTCCCATTCCTGAAAATACTTGTGCAGACTGCTGCCCGCTCCGTATTCTTTGGGTACGGCTTTCCATTGGCACCCTGTTCTTAAAACATAGAGAATTCCTTCCAATACCTTTCGGGGCGGTATTGG
The DNA here is from genome assembly GCA_900317795.1 of uncultured Eubacteriales bacterium. Lineage (GTDB taxonomy): Bacteria > Bacillota > Clostridia > Oscillospirales > Acutalibacteraceae > UBA1213. Next base: position 8,631 of record ONIF01000001.1, read on the forward strand.
TTTTCTGCCTTGACCGGGCTTGTTCTTGTATGTTTTATTTTCATCTCTTTGTCTTTTGGGAATCTCATCTTTCACTTTTTCCCATAACTCATCTGACAGCGTCCAGGAGCGACTGTATCTCTTTTTTTCTATATTTTTCTTCATCTTTGTCACCTTCCTTATCAAAACTATATCGAAATTATTATATCATACTTTTTATTTACGGACAAGTTCTAAAACTTATCGAACAAGACAAAATGTCACTTATCAAAGGTTTCAAGGATAAAGACGGCAGCAAAGAATTTGATGCTTATCTTGTTGTCGATAAGATAGCGAAGAAAATTATATTTGAGTTTCCTGCAAAAAATAAAGCTACTTACTGTCAACTCAATATCAGTAAGTAGCTTTATAATTTTTCATTATGCAATATTATTTAGTTTATCAAGAATGTCTGAATCAACCGTCTTTTTCATTAATTCTTCATTTTCTAAACTCGAATAAGTACTATCACACATATAAAATATGAAATCTTGTGTAATATTTAAGAAACCTATATTTTGTTTCAGTCGCTCAATACAATCTATTATCATTTCGCAAAATAATTCTTTAACAGTGGTTTTGTTTAAAACTTCTCCCGAATCAAGCAGTGAACGGATATGTTCATGTGTATATGCCGTTATGTCAAGAATGACATCATAATGCTTTTCTTTGAGAGTATTTTTTAATTCCATTCTGTCACAGCATATCAGATTTACTCCGTCAATCTGTTTTCGGCTGCCACGATTGATTACTGTTACATGATTACCCGATTTCACAAAATACTCTGCCGCAAATTTGCTGACAAATGTTGTACCGCCTGTAATTAAAATTTTCATAAAATTCTCTCCGTTGTCAAACATCATTTTTTCTTATGATTTTCTTATACTTTCCTATTGGCAATGCCAATTCCGACTCCGATTTTTCTGCAATATCCGCAACCGTTACAACGGTTTCTCCTCTGTCCGTCATAACTATCACTTCATCGCCTATATTGATTCCCTCAATTCCAAGTATGTAATCATATCTCTTTCCGCCGTCATTGAAATATACCGATGCGAATTTATATTTTTTGCCTGTTTCCCTTTTGGGTGACGTGAAATAATATTCTCCCTTTATAACAGCCGTCAGCTTATCGCCTAAATAAAATTTTTCCCCGTCTATTCTGTCAAAATATATCAAGTCATCAATATTTTCAACACCGCTGACCGAAAACCTTTTCACAGTAAAACTTACACTTTCCATCATTCCGCAAAAGCCTGTTTCTGTTTCAGTCAAAAACATTTTCGGTGGATATTTTTCGTCTTTAAATGGAGCTATTCTTATAATTATCTTTGCATTGCCATCTTTAAGGAGCTTTATTTTCATTTGCAGTTTTCTGTATTTTTTAAGATAACCGTTCAAAAAATCACACAAATATATCATCATTGCTGTCTTTTTTCTTTTCGGCATTTTCTCCGTTAATTTATTAAGTTCCTTTCGGATATTCTCCGCAACGGAAACATCACCGTAATAGTCATACTGCAAACGTCTTTTTATCGCAAAATCTGCCTGCAAGTAACACTCGTAAACGCTATCCGCACGGTATCTCTCTTTATAATAATTTCCCAATCTCAAAGCTATATCAGCAAATTTGCAGTCAAAATTGCCTTTTTTTATATATTCGATATTTTCTCTGTACAGCTCCGCTAAAATGCTTTCGGCTATATCTTTGTTCTGCTTTACATACAAGCCTTTCCAATACATATCAGCAAGCTTGTATCTCGATTCATAATAACCGCCTGCCGCACCTATCGAAAAATACTTGAAAGCCTCCTCATAATGCGGTTCACCGTTCCAACATCTGCCGTAATAATAGATATATCCCAAAGTATTCGCATACATAGGTTCACCTGTCAATTCATACAGCTTTAACATACAGTCCAGTGACGTTTCCCAATCACATTCATAAGCCGCATTTCCTCCGTAACAGCCATATCCAAGACACCTCAACGCTGTTATATCATTCTTTTCGCTCATTTCACCGACGAATTTCCTGTATATTTCCAACTCTCTTTTGCTTGACTTTTTCAGCCTGTCATCATTATCAACGGATTTTATAAAATAAACTTTTTCATTATCGGTGTAATGCCTTTCCTCAATGGGCTTTTCCTCATCTTCAAGATAATTCTCAAGCATAGATATATTTTCATCCAGCCCTTTATAAAATTCATCACTGCTATACTCGAAAATATCATTCAGCCATGCAATAATTTCAGCAATTTTATCTCCCCTGTCGGGCAGAAACGAAACCATCTCGACATCATCGGGAGTTTCTTCCAAAATAATTACTTCATCTTCAAATTCCAATCCAAATCCAAATCCATCATAATATTCATCGTACTTATAAAAATAATGATATAAATGCTTATACCATTCATCATAAATTGTATCACTGTCATATTCATGTTTCTTGATATTACGCATAGCCGTCAATATATCATCTGTTGTCATTCTGTACGGTTCTTTGAAAAATACATCAGCGTGTTTGTCTGCTTCTTCCGTAATAACAGACCATTTTTCCTCAAATCTGATAAATTTTTTTACCTGTTCAGCAGTCAGATAATATGGCGGTATCATTTCCAACTTATCAACGGAAACATTTGTATTTTCCCAACTGTCATCATTGAATATAACTGCATATTTCGCTGTCAATCTGACAATTCTTCCATAATATTCTTTGTTTCTTTTTAAATACTTTACTTTGTCACCTGTTTTCAGTTCTGACATGAAAACAACTCCTTTCAAATCGCATTTCTCAACAATATTGTAATATAAATCTGTCATTTCTTCAAGTATTTCAATAGATTGATGAAAATTATTTTTGTCAAATACTCAACTTAATTTCTTCTGCAATGTTGATAATGGTTTTCCCGATTTTTTCTGCATATTTTATGGTTTTATATGCTCCGCCGCTTTGGTGCTGAATGCAGGAAATAACCATATCACTTCGGTCAACCATTGCCCTGTTTCTGATTTGAATGGCTGCTTTAAAATATGCCCTTGACGATTTCTCGCATATTTCCACTTCATCATAGTATTCAAGAAAGGCTTGTTCATTGTTCGTAAATTCAGCCCTCGTTAAAGGAGATATTCCAAATGAAATAATACTAACTACTATATCTTTGATTATGTCTATAATAAACGCAGGTCATTGAAGTCCCATTTGTTACCTATATACTATGTACCAATACTCTTACATGTAACCTTTGGATATTATAACCGCCTGCCGTAATACTTTCTATACAAGTAATGCCCTCTTTTCCTATAACCGTTCCATTCAGGACTGTAAAGCCACCTGTTCCAACAGAAGCACGAACGTTACTCCAGTCTGTTATTTCTCGTAAAACCTTTTAATGTCCAATGATTCGCTGTTTATGGTAATGACAATTATTATCAAGAGTGTTATACTACATACGAGGTGATGATTTATGGATATTATAAAAACAGGAGAGTTCATCGCAAAATTAAGAAAAGACAAAGGCTTAACACAAGAACAGCTTGGAGATAAGATGGGTGTAACCAATAAAACAGTATCTCGTTGGGAAACCGGAAAGTATCTTCCACCTGCTGATATTCTTCTCTTAATGAGTGAATTATTTGATGTGAGCATAAATGAACTGCTTTCGGGTCAAAGACTTTCAGATGAAGAATACAAACAAACTGCCGAAAAAAATCTGACAGAAGTAATCAAAAGCAGTAGTTTCACTATTAAAGACGAGATTGATTTCTTTAAGAAAAAATGGTTGAAAGATCATATCTTTTATATGATTGTTATAGGAATATGCATTTTAGGCGTATTGGCTACCGGTATTATTTTTCAAAATCCAATTCTTTGCTCGTTTTCTGTTATCCTATTGCTTTTGGGACACATTTGGAGATATAATACAATGATGGCTTACGTAGAAAAGCATATATACGATAAATAAATATTATATCCATTTCTTTCCTAACGGCAAACAGGCATAAAGAAAGAAGTCAACAGGTCAACAAGACGGTTGTCCTGCTGTGACCTGTTGACCTTTTGAAACTTCGGCAAAAATAAAAATGATGTGCTTTGACAAAACAAAACACATCACTGAACACGCCGAAAGGGACTCGAACCCCCGACCTACTGGTTCGTAGCCAGTCACTCTATCCAACTGAGCTATCGGCGCATATAACCTTTATCAGACTACCCAAGTATTATAACATATCATTTTAAAAATTGCAAGGGGTTTTTGAAAAAAATTTAAATCCCATTATAATAGATTGACTTTTTTATGTGCGGATAATATAATGTCAGCAGGGGGAGAAAGTGATGAATGTATTTTTAGTATTTGCATTTTTATTTTTCATAGGTTCAACGTTCGGGTGGGTACTTGAATTGTTTTACAGACGTTTCTTTTCACGGAATAATCCCGATAGAAAATGGATCAATCCCGGGTTTTGCACAGGTCCGTATTTACCGCTGTACGGAACGGGACTTTGTTTTTTATTCATGATAGCTTCCGTTCAAAGATACATAAATTTTGGGAATTATTATGTTAATATAGCTTTTCTTCTGGTGTCGATGGCGGCAGCTATGACGGTTATAGAATATATTGCGGGAATTATGATGTTAAAAAACTCTCATATAAGGCTTTGGGACTACTCTCAGGAATGGGCGAATATTCAAGGTGTGATATGCCCCAAATTCTCGTTTTACTGGGGCATTCTGGGGGCAGTATATTATTTCTTTATACACCCGTATATTATAGACGCACTATATTGGTTGGCAGAAAATCTTGCATTTTCCTTTGTCATTGGAATGTTTTTCGGAGTGTTCATCATAGACGCAGTCAACTCTACACAGCTTATTGCGAAATTGAAAAAGCTGTCTGATGAATATGAGGTTGTTGTTCGTTATGAAGAATTGAAATCGCATATACGCAGTTTTCAGGATAAGCAAAAAAGCAAATACAATTTTTTCCGTCCGCTTTACTCGGAACTCAGCCTTTCCGAACATATCCGTGATTTGAAACAGTCGTTTGAAAAAATAGGTGATATAGTTAAAAAATAAAGTCTGACCGTGTGACATTCAAAATGCTGCACGGTCAGTATTTTTTACTTTAAAAGCATATAAATTCCTATTGCGGCAAGTACTTCACATATAAATATAATGGGTATGCCTATCATAAAACGTTTATGTTTCGTTTTGTGATGTATAGCGTGCATTGTAATATACATGGTGATACAGCCGCTTAATGCCGCAACTGTAAAAAGAGTTTTTTCGGGTATTCTCCATTTTTTCCTTTTGGCAGCTTCCTTGTCCTTTACTGTTATTACTACCGCAATGATATTTATTACAACAGCGTATATGATTATCAAAATATGATACCATTCCATTTGTATTTCTCCTGTCATTAAATCTATGCAGTTATTATATATTTATATATAAATAAAATCAAGGGTGTGTCTGCGTGAAATTTAAAAAAGTTTTTCTATCTTCCGTTTTAGCTGTCATTATTATTATGAGAGTTTTTTCCGTGCGTGCATACAGTGCCTCCGAACAGTCCGAAATGCATGGTGTATGGATACCGTATATGTCACTTACGCTTTCCGAAAGTGAGAGAACAGAAAAAGGCTTTCAAGCAAAAATAAATGAAATGGCGGAGAAGTGTGCAAAGTACAATATCAATACGGCTGTTATACAGGTGCGACCTTTCAGTGATGCTATTTACCCGTCGGAAATATTTCCCTATTCCCATATCATAACGGGTACTCAGGGAATTGCACCCGATTTTAACCCACTTGAATATATTATCAAAAAATTCCATGAAAAAAATATTGCCGTTCATGCGTGGGTAAATCCTTTAAGGGTTTCAACAGGACAAACTCCCTCCTATATTGCCGAAAGCAATCCTGCAAAAAAATATCCCACTTTCACATATAAAGACGGGATTTACTATGATGTATCATATCCCGAAGTCAGAAAACTCATTATTGACGGCATAGCAGAAATTGTGAAAAATTACGATATAGACGGGGTACAGCTTGATGATTATTTCTACCCGTCGGAAGATTTGGACTATGACAAAAAAAGCTATGACAACTATGCAAAATCCGTGAAAAGTGATTTTATTCCCGTATCTCACGGAGAGTGGCGGAAGGCTAATATCAATATGCTTGTCGAGGGTATCTATTCAAAAATACACTCGCTGAAAAATAATGTCGTATTCGGAATATCCCCTCAATGCAATTTTGACAACAATGAAAAAATAGGTGCTGATGTAAAAGTATGGTGTTCTCAGAAAGGGTATATCGATTATATCTGTCCTCAGATATATGTAAGCAACAATCACCCGACATTTCCTTTCAATACCCTTGCGGACAGGTGGAAAGCTACCGTTACCAATTCCGATATAAAATTATATATGGGACTCGGCATTTATAAAGCAGGTTCTGACGCTGACAGCGGAACATGGCTTTTGAGTGATGACAATATCAAAAAGCAAATCGAATACACCCGTGACATCAATACAGACGGTTTTATGTTATATTCATACGATTATCTTGAAAGTGAACTTGCCGAAAAGGAAATTAAAAATGCCGTTGCCGTATATAAAAGAGTGGAGCAGTAACGCTTCACTCTCCACTCTCAACTCTCCACTCTTTTATTCGGGTGTGACAAAAAGTGTTTTCTGATTGATATATATTACCATTCCGGGTTTAGAGCCTTGGGGCTTACTTACAAATTTTACTCTTGTGTAGTCAACGGGCACTTTATTGGAATTTCTTGCTTTGCAATGAGATGCCGCAAGTGATGCCGCATATAAAAGCGTGGTTTCATCAACTTCTTTTCCGTCTGTTATAATGATTGTATGTGAGCCCGGTATATCTTTCGCATGAAGCCATATATCATTTTTATTCGCATACTTTAACGTCAGTTTATCGTTTTGCCTGTTATTCCGCCCTACAAGTATTTTAAAGCCCGTTTTAGATGTATATTCCAACGGCGGTAAGGCACTTTCGGATTTCTGTTTTTTGCCTTTGGATTTGATATATCCTTGTTCGGCTAATTCCTGTCTTATCTCGTCAAGTTCCCGCACACTTTCCGCCCTCGACAGACTGTCAAGAACCGATGATATATAATCAAGCTCTGTTTCAGCCTTTTCAATCTGCACTTTGAGAACCTGTTCGGCAGTTTTTGCTTTTTGATATTTTTTGTAGTATCTCTGGGAATTTGCAGACGGTGACAATGCACGGTCAAGGGGTATCTTTATTTTTGCAAGGTTTTCATCATAGTAATTCTCCACTTCACACTCCGAAAGACCTTTTTCAAGTTGATATAAATTTGCCTGTATCAAGTCACCGCATATACGGAAATACTCCCTGTCTGCACAAGCCGAAAGCTCCTCATTCTGCAAATATATTTTCTTTATCAGACGGGAAGCCGTGTTGGAAAGAAGTCTGTTCAAATCGTCTGATTTCTGCCTTACGGTTTCAAGCATATCACGCCTTGCATAATACGTGTCAAGCAGTTCGCAAAAGCTGTTTTCTTTGAGAGAACGCCCCGTTCCGTATTGCTGGATATGTTCAAATGTAAAATCAACAGGCTTTTTTGTGCCGTCAATGATTATATACGGCTCGCCCGTGCAGTCACGCACCGCCTGTATCGTTCTCTTTAAGAAAAATCTTAATCTGGAAATGCTTTCCTCGTCAAGTTCGGATATATATAAATCCCTGCCGTGACCTGCAAGGTGTTCCCATTCCCTGCAAATAATAGGCGAAATTCCCTGCACTGTCGCAAGAAGTGCCTTTGACAAAGGCATATTTTTGGAGATACTCTGAACGGCTTTTATAATATCATCTGCACCGTATTCCAAAATGCAAAGTTTATTTTGCTTTGGGGGGAGTTCATATTTCATATTCGGCAAAACAAGCCTTTGTGATGACATGGATATATCTACTCGCTTGACCGCATCTATAATCATTCCGTCACCGTCAATGAAAATGATATTGCTGTACTGTCCCATTATCTCGACTGCAAGCGACATCTTCACGGTGTCACCCAATTCATTTGTGCCTTCAAAGTCCAGAAAAAGCAGTCTTTCCAACCGGGGCTGTCTTATTTCACGAAGCCTTGCACCCGAAAGCCTTTTTCTCAAAAGCATACACAGCATAGGGGGGACTTTCGGATTTTCGGGAGAAGATGATGTTATATTGATACGTGGACTGTTTGCCCGTGCGGATATGAGAAGCTTTTTTACACCCTCTCTTGAACGCATGAAAAGTATGATTTCATCTTTCGAGGGCTGGTATATCTTGTCAACTTTGCTGTTGATAAGGTTTTCTTCCAATTCTTTTTTGATTTGTCTGAGAAATGCTCCGTCAAGTGCCATTTTTTTAAATCTCCTTTTCGGCAGAGTGGAGAGTTGAGAGTGAAGAGTGGAGCTGTTTTTGACTGCAACTCTCAAAATCCGCCTTTTGTCCGAAATTTTCTGTAAAAAGCAGGAGATACAAAATGCTTAACTCTCCACTCTTCACTCTCCACTCTGAATTTATTATATGTTTATTTTTACGAAAAGTCAAAGCATATAAAGGAAAATATTGGACACATAAAAAATTGTAATAAATTTGTAACTAATGTTATTGTGAAAGCTTACGAAATAGTGAATTTTCAAATATGCAAAATGCACAATGAAATTATCTTAAATTCTTTTTGAGAAAATAAAAAATTAAAAATTGTCGTCAAAATCACCAAATTTGCTTGAATGGGTAAATTTAAAAAAATAAAAAATTATTACATTTCTCTTGCAATTTTGTGTCCGTCATTGTATAATTAGCAGAGATAAAGTCCGATTTGACGGGCTTTAAAAAATTTTATTTTTGTAATTAGGAGGACGATTACAATGTACAAGAAAAAGATTATTGGCATTGCTCTTATCGCAGCTATGGTAAGCTCAATGGCAGCTGTATCTGTTTCTGCACGTGACGCTTTCGACGCAGGTGAAATTGATACATATTTCGAGAACCACACCATAGGTATCGTTGGTGCAATGACAGATTGGGGCGGAAGTCCTGATGTTCCTATGACCGATCCCGATGGTGACGGCATTTATGTAGGTATTTATAAGGATCTTGCAGCAGGCACTTACTCATTCAAGGTACGTGCTGACAGCAACTGGGATGACAGCTGGGGCGAGTATGAAGAGCAGTATGAGAGAACAATGAACAGCCAGACTGACTGCTCTGTTACAGTTGAAGGCGAAACAACAGACCTCGTTGTTATGCTCGATACAAACGGTGATGACGAAGTTGTATGGCCCGTAACTTTCTTTACAACAGAATCTGCCGAAGCAAGCAAATACGGTATTTGCGGTTCTATGACAGGCTGGGGCGAAACCCCCGATGCTCCCATGTATGAGTATGCAGAAGGCAAATATGTTGGTATCATCAAAGACCTCGCAGCAAGCACTTACGCATTCAAGGTACGTGTTGACAGCGACTGGGCTGAAAGCTATGGCGTTTATGAGCCTGACTATGACAGAACCAACAACAGCCAGACAGACTGCAGCATAACTGTCGATGCAGATGAAGAATCGGGCGATGTTGTTGTATTCTTCGATACAACAGGCGACGATGATATGATTTGGCCTGTATCATGGACAATTCTTACACCTGTATCTGTTACACAAGTTTACTCAGGCAAAAACGTTGAAGATGAGCCTGTTGAGCCCGTTGGCGAACCCAGCAAATACAGCATTATCGGCGGTATGACAGAATGGAATGCTGACATTCCTATGTATGAAATAGCAGACGGCGTATTTGCAGGTGTTACAGACACACTTGAAGCAGGCAGCTATAAATTTAAAGTTCGTGCAGACGCTGATTGGGCTGACAGCTGGGGCGTTTATGAAGAAGCATACGAGAGAACATACAACAGCCAGACAGACTGCAGTGCAACTCTTACAGAGAGTGCAGCTATCGCTGTTAAGCTCGATGCAACAGGTGATGACGAAATCCTCTGGCCTGTAAGCTATGCTATTGTAACCGGTGACACAGCTGATGTTGATTATGACAGCCTTGATTGGATTTATACAGGTCCTACATCAAGCGAACCTGTATCTGAACCCGTTTCCGAGCCTGTATCAGAGCCTGTATCGGAACCCGTTTCCGAGCCTGTATCAGAACCCGTTTCCGAGCCTGTTTCAGAACCCGTTTCCGAGCCTGTTTCAGAGCCTAAGTACTATGAAACAAAGGTAACTGACTACGTTTACTTCGACAACAGCGAAACTAAGTGGGACGAAGTTTATGCTTACTGGTGGGATTCAGACTATGCAAGAACTTATGACCTCGAAGGCAATGACTGGGGTATCGTAAAGACTGTTAATGAAGAAACAGGCGTAGAAGGCTGGGAGCCTGTTAAATTCCCCGGCACAAAGATGACTCAGATTGAGGGTACAGACATCTGGCAGGCAAGAATTCCTTTTGAAGCTGACTTCATTATCTTTGGCAGCGGCAAGAGTGACGAACAGGTTCAGTCCGGCGAAATCGGCTATCAGACAAAAGACCTTACTTTTGATCCTATCGCTAATGCAGGTCAGGTTTATGTAGTAGATGCTAAGCCTACAGGTGACAACCCCAATGCTAAAGATGCTAACCCGACTCCCGGACGTGGCATTGAAAAGACTAAGTATAAATACAATGTTGGTGAGTGGAAAGCTTATGAAGGCAAGTTCATGTCAGAAACAATCGGTGAAGTTCCTGTAACTCCTCCTGTTGATGACAACAGCAAGCCCGACGACACAACAAGCACTCCCTCTGATACAACATCAACTCCTGTTGACGACAACAAGGGCAATACAAACAATGGCAGCAACAACGGCAGCACAAATAACAACGGCAGCAACAACGGCAGCACAAACAACAACAGCGGCAACAGCGGTACTTCTACTCCTGTAAATACAGGTGACGCTACAATGCCTGTTGCAGTTGCAGCAGTTGCAGCTCTTGCTCTTGGTGCAGCAGTTATCGCTTCCAAGAAAAAAGTTGAGGACTAATCCTTATATCTTCACTCCTTAACAATCAAAAATAATTTCTCTCCGATAGTCACAAACGGCTGTCGGAGAGATTTTTTCAATGTGCAATGTGCAATTTGCAATGTGCAATTAGCAATAAAAAATAACTGCATTTCTGAATATATCAGTAATGCAGTTATTTGCTTTTATTTGCTGTACAAAAACATTGCACATTGCTCATTGCTAATTGCTAATTGATTAAGCGGCTTTTTGGGTGGAGGGGGTGGTGTCGAGCTGGTCGGCAGAGGTGATTTTTGTAACGGTAAAGCCCTGCTTTTCGAGGAGGGAAACTATTCCGTCATCTCCCAAAAAATGTGCCGTTCCCACTATCAACATGACCGTTTTGCCGCTTTTGATGTAGTCGGCAAGCTTTTCCGTCATGCCCTTGTTTCTGTCTGTAAGGAGTGCTTGGTTGTATTCTTCCAAAAGGGCTTTTTCTTCTTCCGTCAGCTCAACTTCGTCTATTTCTTCTTCCGCAACGTCTGCGGCTTCAATCGTGCCTGCTTTCCATTTTTCATAAAGCTCTTTTAACTGTTTTGCCTGTTCTTCAACTGCACCGTCTTTGGCATATTCCGACATCATCAGCTCAATTATTCCGTCTGAAAGACCGTTGAACATACTCATTTGAAAATCCATGGATTCCACTTCTTCAATGGCTTTTCCGTCAGCCTTTCCACGATTTGTCAAAACCATGTCAACACCTTTTGCAGAGTTCAGACCTGCTTTGAATACGGCAAGGTTTTCAATAAGGCTCTCCCACATCAGCGGCTTATAATATTCATAAAGCGGATTATACATACTGTTATCCTTTAAAATTTCAACAAGCTTGTTATAAGTTTCTTCGGAGAGGTGGTCTTTTATTGTCGTGCCGTCTGAATATATCATGTCCGTAAGCATAGACGATGAGGCGGTAAGGTCGCTGTATATATTTGACATATCTATCTCAAAGGCGAGGGTGTCGCTGTCGGCATAGGCTTTTTCAAAGTAGTCGGGCATATTGTCAACGGAGTTGTCGCCTGCGTGGATAGAGCCGAATAAATACGCATAATTCCCGTTTTTATCCTCTGCTTTCCACATAAGAGGAGTGATTGTATTTTCGGTTGTCTTTGAATTTTCGGGGGAAGTGCTTGTTTCGGTTTGTGATGTTACTGAGGTGGGGGAGGACTCTACCTGAAAGAGTTCCTTTTTATCAACGTGCTTGCAGCCGCTCAATATGGGCATAATAAGCATTGCTGCCGCAAGCATGGTGCATAATATCTTTTTGGCTTTCATAGACATATTTCCTTTCCGAATAACGGGTACTGCAATATTATCTGCAATACCCGTATGAAAAAATCATTTTTTATTTTTCTTATTTCCCGTCAAGAGAAGTATTACAACCACAAGTGCCGCAACAGCTATTGCCGCAATAGCGATGATAAGTAATGCCGAATTATCGCCTGTCGCAAAGTTTTCCTGTGCATTGGCGGCATATGCAGTGACAGTCGGTGCGGCAAATATTGCCGTGATTACCGACAAAAGACAGAATAATTTTTTTCTTACACCCATTTTTAGCACTCCTTTTTGTAAAATAATAGGGAACATTGCCAATAGACAATGCCCCCTATGTAAATAACTTACTTAAAGCTTCGCAAAATTATTTTGTACTCTTCTTTGACTTTGAAGCTACAAGAGCTGTACCGAGAGCAGCTGCACCAATGATACCGAATACTGCAACTGTTGCAGAAGAATCACCTGTGTTTACGCCACCGTTATTGGTGCTGCCGTTGTTGCTGCCATTGTTGCCATTATTGCCGTTGTTGTTGCCGCCATTGCTTACATCAGTACCGTTGTTGGTTGACTGCTGTGAAGGCTGTGAAGGCTGAACTTTGCCGTCTTTAACGAGTACATAATATGAGAAGTGGGGAGCTTTGAAAGACAGCTTATTGCCGTCAGCCTTTGCGAGTTCGTTAAGACCTGTGTTTTCTTCAAAAATGTAGATTGTTTCATAAGCGGTTGTAGTAGTTGTAACTGTTACGTCAACGCCTACATTTTCAAAAGACTTATTGTTGCCGTCTGCATCAAGGAAGTAAACATCGAGTATTTCAGATGTAGCAACATCTGTACGCTCTGCTGCGATTGCTGCCTCAATGTCAACGTTTGTAACAGTGCTTGCACCGAAAGTGAGTTCTTCGCCTGCATTAACAGCGTCAGCGGGAACATCGGCATCAATAGTTACATCATTGATGGTAATGCTGAAATGTGTAACTTTACCGGGTTCAACAACGGCTGTCTGCTTAGTAGCAGCGGTTGTTACGCCGGGAGCGATAGCACTTACAGATACTGCAGAAGAAACTGCAACTGCTGCTGTGAGGGCAGCCACCAAAACTTTTTTACTGTTCATTGTAAACATCCTCCTAAAAAATAAATGTAAATGATTCTGAACAACAATATAATATCACACCTGTAACAAGTTTGTCAACAATTATACAGAGAAAAACATTGGAAATATATTCGTTTTTTTGTGCAAAAATACGCTTTACTCCGACTTTTTCTCCCGATGGATATATGATTGTGTCGTTTTTGGTATTTACAAGGAGATTATACAACTTTTAACAGCGGTTGTCAATTACTAAAATCAAAATCGGGCAGATTTTGATTTCTGCCCGATTTTGTCAGAGTATTTCGCTTTTTGCACTGAATGAAAGGCAGTCCGTGCATTTGTCCGTTGAGGGATAATTTTCATGTGTGCCTATACGCACGGTATCCAGTGAGCAGTAATCATGATTTTTGCAGTGGTATCTGCACTGCTCCACCGTGCACTGTATGCATTTATTCATATTTTCCATAATACTATTTCTCCTTTGTGCCGTTTATTAACGGCACTTATAGTATGGGAAAATATATCGGAATATATTCATACCGCTTTTACATTCAATCTCTTGTTGGAAATATTTCCTGCTTTATCCTTGACTTTCACGCAGATATTATAATCTCCTTTTTCGGGCAAAGTCATATATATGATTGTATCGCCTGTATATCCCTGTTCCACTGTCCATTCCGTTTCTTTCTGTTTTTTATAGAATACGGAATATGTATAACCGCCCTCTCCTCCTGTGGCAGAGGCGTTTATTTTAAATTGACTGCCGTACTTTACCGTGTCGGCGGAAACTGTGGAGGTATTCCGGAGCTTATCTTTAACAGTCAGGTCAAAGAATTTCTTGACGATTTTTCCCGTGCTGTCCTTTGTCTTTACGCATATACGATAATCCGTGGCTTTGGCGGGCTTTATTGTGATAACTGCATTTTCGCTGTAATTCTGCTTTACAGTCCATTTTGTATCCGAATTTTTCTTGTAAAGCACCGCATAAGTAAAGGGATTGGAATTGTCATCTGTACTTGCATAAACTGTAACGGTCTGTCCGAGCGTTATGGAATTTTGGGAGATTTTTGAAGTGTTGCTCCAAGGCGTGACGGACAAGTTAAAGAATTTCTTGACAATATTTCCCGTGCTGTCCTTGACTTTCACGCATATCTGATAATCGGTTGCTTTGGCGGGCTTTATGGTGATGGTTTGATTGGTGCTGTAATTCTGCTTTACTGTCCACTTTTTATCGGAAGTTTTCTTGTAAAGCACCGCATAGGTACAGTCTGTTTCACTTGCTCTTGCGGTTACGGTCACGGTCTGACCGAACACGATTTTATCTGCAGAAACAACCGATTTATTGAACAGTGCCGTTTCAAACGGGATATTCTTTTCTTTTGCAAAAGTTTCCGCATAGCTGCCTTTTTCACCGTATATCGTCAGTTCGCTGCAGTTGACAAAAGCTGTGTAATCAATTTCGGAAACACTGCTCGGAATATACACTTTTTTGAGTGATGTGCAGTTATAGAAAGCAAATGTTTCGATTTTTTCAAGACCGTCTGCAATCCTGACGCTTTTGAGTTTTGTACAGCTGTCGAAAGCCTGAATCGATATGACTTTGATTTTGTCCGAAAGGGTAATATCCGTCAGTTTTGAACAAAATCGGAATGATTCCCATCTTTGCAGGGAGTCGATTTTTTCGGGTACTGTAAAACTGCCCTCTCTGCCGTTAGGTACCACGATGAGTTTATTCTGTTCTTTATTTGTCAAAAGTCCGTCAAGTGAGCTGTATATGGGGTTTTCGCTGTCAACATAGATGTTTTTAAGGTTTTCGCACATTGAAAATGTTTGCATATTTATGGCTGTAACGCTTTTGGGGATAGTAATTTCTCTGATTCCCGAATCTTCAAAGCCACCTCTGAGTGTTTTTACCGTATCGGGCAGAGTTACCGTTTCAAGACTTTTATACTTATAGAATGTAAAACAGCCGATTGATGTAACGGGTTTGCCGTCAATTTCACTCGGTACGGTGACATTTTTTGTCTGCAATTTGCAGAACATGGTTTCTACTGTTCCGTCTTCATTCAGCCAATAGTAATATTCGTCATTTTCGAGAAATTCCAAGCCCCTCTCTTCATGCTGAAATGCTTCGAGTCTTTCTGTATATTCTTCGTTTGCATCAGACTTCTCCGAAATGATATGGGATAATCCCCCGAGTTCCGTTTCAACGGCTGATACCGTCATGCCTGCACCCGTGAACATGGCAAGTGCCATAGAACACGCAAGTATTTTTGTTAATAAATTCTTTTTCATAGCTGAAAGCCTCCTTCATTAAAATGTCAATGTGCCTGTATTCCTACAAAAAAATTCTGCTTTTATCACACTCCTTATCACAAACACTCCATTGTCTTATATATAAGAGTAAAAAAATGCCAAAATGTACACTCTTCGGAAAAAATTTTTTTCATCAATGCAAAAAATATCACATACAAAATCTGTTTCAGCGTCGGGGGAGATTATCGGGATTTTTCTCGGTATGTTCTGTTTTTGAGATAGTCGTATATTCTCAGAATGCCGTAAACAATAATCACGGGAGGGGTGAGGAGAGTAAATTCTATCCATGCGGGAGTGCAGAACGGTATCAGCGTATCTGAAACGATACCGAATATTACGCATAACACAAATACAGGCACTTTTATTCCCTGCAAAAATTTGATTGTTTTGAACTGATTTTTGAAAAGCATTTTTTTAATCATGCCGTTTATGAGCCAGAATATAATATAGCTCAGTGCGGCAATCAGGCTCATTCCAATTCCGTTCAAACGGAAAGGGGGAATATTCAGACTGACGGCAATATGGAAAAAATCTATTTTATCGTTTGAGATATGTCTTGATACGATTATATCAAAGATACTCCATGCAAGTATGGCAAGCCATGCCAATGCAAACGGCAGAATATATTCAAATATTGGCAGGATATGCTCCCTCAGCGGATTTTCCGAAAAGCACTGTCGGCAGAATTTCTCCAAGTCATTTCCCACTATTTTGGAAATATCCTTGCCTTCGGACTGTGCATTGAGGAACGTGTCGAGTATGCTCGACAGAACTTCTTTTTTATATTTCTTGCCGATAATGCTGGTATTGGCATATTTCTGTATTTTCGTGAATGTTTCAAGATATTCGCTGTTCAGTCTGCCGACATAGTATTTATATTTATCAGCCATTTTTATCCGTTACTGAAAACTTATAAAAAGTTATAAAAACAACTTTTATGTTTCATTCCTTGTTCACCGTGTCCACTTTCGATAATAAATCTACTCATGTTTGATATGACACTCCGAAGGCTTAAATTCCCCGCTAACGTACGGGTACATATACACAAATCAGAGAAGTTGATTTTGTG
>ONIF01000118.1 GCA_900317795.1 uncultured Eubacteriales bacterium
GGGCTGTGAAATGTCAAAGACGGCAAGCACAAGACCGGCTTTTAAAATACGGTCTTTTGCACGTTCCACGCCTATTTTTTCAACGGTATCATCTGTAATATGTATGCCGGCGGTATCGGAGAGGTTAAGGGGAATATCTCCAAGCATAACGCTTTCTTCAATAATATCACGGGTAGTACCGGGAATATTTGTCACGATAGAGCGTTCCGTGCCCGAAAGCAAATTCATTAAAGTGGATTTCCCCACATTAGGTCTGCCTGCAATAACGGTATTGACACCCTCACGCATGATTTTACCTGTATCGTAGGTTTTCAGCAGGCTTTGAAGTTCTTTTGAGCATTCACCGAGAGATGATATAAGATTTTCATTTTCCACTTGGGGAATGTCATCTTCGGGATAGTCCGCCCATGCAGAGAGATGTGCGGCAGTTGTAACAAGAATATCTTTTACAGCGTCAATCCTTTGACGGAGTTTTCCCTCCATACAGGAGAGGGCGGCTTTTGCAGACTGTTTTCCCCTTGCGGAGATAATATCCATAACAGCCTCTGCTTCGGTAAGTCCCATTTTTCCGTTGAGAAAGGCACGTTTTGTAAATTCTCCGGCTTGAGCGGAAACAGCCCCGTTTTTCAGTACGGCACGCAAAACCCTTTTTGTCACATACAAACCACCGTGACAGGATATTTCAACAACATCTTCGCCTGTATAGCTGTGGGGGGCTTTGAAAACAAGTGCAACGGCTTCGTCAATTTTTTCGTCACCGTCAAAGACCATTCCAAAAGTAGCGGTATAGCCCTGCATTTTTGTAATATCCTTGTTTGAAACAGACTTGAAAACACGCTGAGCGACTTCACAAGCGTTTTCGCCCGAAATTCTTATAACGCCCATACCGCCTATGCCGTTTGCGGTAGAGATGGCAGCGATAGTTTTTTCCATAAAAAGACCTCCTTTTTTATTCTAAAAAATCAGCAATCAGCAAACATTGCATACTGCACATTGCTAATTGCTAATTCCTAATTGCTAATTGTTAATCTGTGGGCTTTTTAACGTCAACCCTGCCGTAGAGAGAAGTAGAGGGACTTTCATCCATGCTTTCTCTTTCAAAAGTGCTGAAAAGGCTGTCCTGAGGGTGACTTTCATTTTCTGCATATTGCCTTCTCTGATAGCCTGCCGAGCGTGGACGACGGTTATATGAGCCGTCTTTGTTGAAGTTATTGGAACGGGGCTTGCGGTTTCTGTTGTAGGACTGTTTATAATCGGGGTCGGGGCCTATGACAACATGACGCTGCATATCCTCGCCCTCACTCCATGAAGATGCCCCTTTGACTTTTTGTACAGCGGTGTGAATAATTCTTCTTTCGTAGGGGTTCATAGGCTCAAGAGAGGTTTTCTGACCTGTTTTGAGAGCCTTGAAAGCAAGCTTTCTGCCGAGTATTTCAAGTGTCTTTTCTCTTTTTTCACGGTAGTTTCCGATATTGATGGAAATTCTGTAATAACTCTGGTCAACGTGGTTGGCAACAAGTCCTGTAAGGTACTGCAAAGCGTCAAGAGTTTCGCCTCTGTGACCGATGATATAAGCAACATTTTCACCGTCAAGAGTGATGACAGCACCGTTTTCATCTTCTTCGGCAGTAATTTCTATTTCGCCCAAGTCCATGTATTTCAGTATTTCTTCAAGATATGCCTTTGCGGACTCAATGGGAGTAATCTCATAAAATGCCCTAACTTCCGCAGGGCTTCCGCCAAACAGTCCGAGAATTTTCTTTTCGGGCTGACGGAGAATTTCAAACTGAGTTTTTTCCATGTCCGTTCCCAGTTCAAGACAAGCCTTTTGCTTTGCCTCATCAATGGTATCTGCTGTTACTGTAATTTCACGCAGCATAAATTTTTTCCTCCTATTTTTTTCTTCCCTGATAGTCGCTCTTTGATTTATTGGACTTTGATTTTTTCTTTTGGTTTTGTTTTTTCTGATATACCTGTGTATCTGCTGCAGCCTTTATTTCAGCCGCTTTCTGAGAGGGCGGCACATAGTCCGGCACGTCAATAAAGGCAACTTCTTTTTCTTCATTTCTTCTGAGCTCTATTCTGTGAGCCTCCGTGCGAGCCTCGATAATACTTGCATTATAGAATATATTCATAAGCACCGACTGCAAAAAGCCGAGAACGGTAGAAGCTATCCAGTAAAAGCCTACTGCACCGGGAACGGTATAAGCAATCCATGCAGACATAAGCGGCATCATCAATATGGTAGCCATCATGCAGCCCTGCATTTTAGTACCCTGCATTTTCTGCATGAGCAGCATACTTCCCACAGACGTTGCAAAGCAAAGTACGGGAATCAGCCACATCATTGACTGAAAAGAACTTGTATTGGGAGTTGCGAGCAAGTCCCAGCCCAGAAAATTGAAGCCGTTTTTAAATTCGTTTATCTTTTCAATATCCGAAGAATTGAAAAGAGGGTTTCCGTTTGTATCTGTAAGATATTTCTGAAGAACGTCAAAATATTTCAGAATGCTGATTTCACCGTAGCGGACATTGATAGAACTTCCCATAGCAGGCAGAGCGGAAAAACTCTGCACAGCAGTAGAAACTTTGCTTGAAGCGATGTGTATGGTATTGGAGAGGGGGCTTATAACGGAGTAGTACACACCCAGCATGACAATAAACGGGGCAATCATAGTTGTACATCCGCCCGTGGGGTTGATACCCTCTTTCTGCATGAGTTTTTGAACTTCCTCATTGGCTTTTGCACGGTTGTCAGCGTATTTTTCCATAATTTCACGCTGTTTTTTCTGAAATCTTGCATTCGCTGATGTTGCTTTCTGCTGTTTCACGGAGAACGGCAGGAGTATCAGTTTTACAATAATCGTAAATATCACGATTGCAAGACCGAAATTTTTCACTACCAGGAATGCACCCCAAAGTATGTAGCCGAAAATATTTCCGACTAAATTAAAAATATCAATCATTGAAGAAGTATCCTTCCTTTCCTTTGGAAAAATCGAAGTAAGGGAAAGGAAAAATTTTTTCAGACAAATCCAATTTCCCAACTCCACAAAAATAGTTGCAATTCACTTTTTATTCTCTTTGTAGGCTATTTTTTTATGTTTTTCGGGAACGGGGTCATAACCGCCTTTTGAAAAGGGATTGCATCGAAGAATTCTCCATATCGTCATAAAAGTGCCTTTAAACGCACCGAAACGGGAAATAGCCTGTAACCCGTACACAGAACATACAGGATAATATTTACAGCAGGGCGGTGTAAGCGGAGAAATAAACTTCTGATACCCCCGTATAAGCCAAATAAGCAGGCGTTTCATTTCAGAACACCTGCCTCTTTCAGCTCTTTTTTCATTGAACGCAGAACATCATAGCTTTTGACAAAGGGTGTTTTTGCCCTTGCCACAAATACTATGTCATATCCGTTTTTAACGCTGTCCGAAATCTCTCTGAAAGCCTCACGGATAATTCTGCGTGACCTGTTACGCAGAACGGCTTTACCGATTTTCTTGCTTGTGGTGATGCCTATTCTGACATCACGGGTGCGGTTTCTTATGACATAAGTCACCAATATGCCCGATGCATAAGATGTACCCTTTGCATATATACGGCGGAAATCCTTATTTTCCTTTATAGTGACAATATCCATAACTTCACCTTTGTTTCAGAGTGGAGTTTGGAGAGTGGAGAGTGAAGTGATTGAACCCATCTCCGACAATTCTCTCTATCCACTTTATTTTGCTGTAAATGTGAGGAAACAGCAAAGCTTCAAGCAGTGCAACAACTCCACTCTTAACTCTCCACTCTCCACACTTATCAGTATGAAAGTTTCTTTCTGCCCTTAGCTCTTCTTCTTGCAAGCACCTTGCGACCGTTAGCAGTTGACATTCTCTTTCTGAATCCATGTTCTTTCTGTCTGTGGATTTTCTTAGGCTGGTAAGTTCTCAGCATTGAAATTTCCTCCTTTCACTTGGGCAAATACCCCATATACATAAAGTTTGCAAATGATAACCCTGCACCATAGAATTATAACCCAAAACATACCGCAATGTCAACCAAAAACTTTAATTTTCATCAAAAAAAATCTTAAAATCTATGAATGAGTAAATTTCTGATTTTTCGTAGAACTGCACAAATATTTGCTGTCCCGACCCCTCCGTCAAAAATTGACAATTAAAATTGTCAATTTTTGCCACCTCCCCTTTCAGGGGAGGCAAGCCGAGTTTTTGGCTTACAATCAGCTTTTATGAATTTAAATCAGTGAAATGTAAAAAAATACACCAATAAATTTGTTTCTGTCACTCCTGCCTCCCCTGAAAGGGGAGGTGGCATTTCATCACGTCAGTGATGAAATGACGGAGGGGTCACGAGGGCGGAAATAAAGTTGAAATCAAATAAAATTTGTTGAGGGCATATTTCTTTGTGCAACTTTTCGGATTTGCTCATTGTATAGCTTAAAATAAAAACGGAGAGAGAATTTTTAATTCTCCCTCCGAAAAGATTGGCATTTACGAGGATAACCCGAGAATGATTGTGATTATTCTGAGTGCAAACAATCCGAATGATACCCACATGACAGGGTGTATTTCTTTTACCTTGCCCGTGAGGACTTTGAGTATTACCCATGCAATGATACCGAACATAATGCCGTTTGCGATGGAGTAGGAAAACGGCATCATAATGACTGCAAGAAAACCGCCTACGGAATCGGCAATATCACTGTCAAAGTCCATTTTGGTGACGTTTTTGAGCATGAGCAATCCCACAAATACCAATGCGGGAGTTGTCGCAAATGACGGTATTGCGAGAAATATCGGATAAAGCGGGAGTGCAAGCAGGAATAAAATGGCAGATGTCATGGCGGTAAGACCTGTTTTTCCGCCCTCCGCAACGCCCGTTGTGGATTCCACATAAGATGTAACGGTTGATGTACCCAATGCCGCACCTGCAACTGTGCCTATTGCGTCCGCCATCAACGCTCTGCCTACTCTGGGAAGTTCTCCCTTTTCATTGAGCATTTTGCCCTCATGGGCAACTCCGATAAGCGTGCCGACTGTATCAAACAAATCCACAAACAAAAATGCAAACAGGATTACTATGAAATTGACTGTATTGGAAGCTATGTAGGAAAAGTTGAATTTGAACAAAGTATTCTCTGCCATAGACTGAACAGGGGCAAATACAGAATAATTATCAAAGCTTGGTATTACGGAATAAACTCCTGCATCTGCATTGACGACATACCAGCCTGTCAATTCCGCAATGATACCAAATACCCACGTTGCCACAATTCCGATAAGTATTGCACCCTTTACTTTGAAATGCCAGAGGGCTGCTATTATCAAAATTCCTGCCGATGCAAGCACGACATCAGGCGAGCCTAAATTACCGAGTGCAACGAGCGTTGAGGAATCGCTGACAATGATATTTGCCCCTTTCAGACCTACTATAACAATAAATAAGCCGATACCTGCCGAAATGCCGAGTTTAAGATTGGTAGGAACTTTGTTGACAAGTGTTTCCCTAAACTTGAAGAACGACAGCAGTATGAAAACGATACCTTCACACAAAATTGCCGTTAAAGCGACCTGCCAAGCGTCTGTAATGCCTTGAGCAGAAAGCTGGGGAACTACCGAAAATGCAAAATAGGCATTCAGTCCCATGCCCGAAGCGAGTACAACAGGGTAATTGGCGAAAAATGCCATAATGAGGGTAGCAAATGCAGCTGAAATGGCGGTCGCTGCAAAGATAGCTTGTGAGGGCATACCCGAAGCCGACAATATACTTGGATTGACCGCAAGTATATATGCCATAGCGAGAAATGTTGTCACTCCTGCAATTACCTCTGTTTTGACGGTAGTGCCGTTTTCTTTGAGTTTGAAAAGCTTTTCCAAAAGGATACTCCTCCTTAAAAATATTTTACAGTATCATTATATCAAATACAATGTTTTTTTCAAGTATTTTGGCGAAATTTTGTTGACAGTGACAAATAATAGTGTTATTATTTTAGTGCGGTAAACTATTATCATGGAAACAGGGCGGTTTTGTACTGCCTTTTTATATATATAACAAATGATGAAAGGAACAGTGAAATGTTGAAAAAAAATTCAAAAAGA